>NZ_JBHUAF010000203.1:0-14941 GCF_042789895.1 Kitasatospora sp. NPDC056783 | reverse complement strand
CATGTCCGTGAGGCGGTGCGGTTCGCGGACGGTGTGCGGGCGTTGGAGGCCGCGGGGGTGACCCGGTTCGTGGAGCTGGGCCCCGACGCCGTCCTCACCGCGATGGCCCGCGAGTGCCTGGACTCCGACGACGCCGTGCTCGCCGCCACCACCCGGCGCGAGCGCTCCGAGCCGGAGACGCTGCTCACCGCGCTCGCCCAGCTGCACATCGGCGGCTGCTCGCCCGACTGGAGCACCCTGTTCCAGGGCGCCGCCCGGGTCGACCTGCCCACCACCGCCTTCCAGCGCACCCGCTTCTGGGTCGACGTCCCGGCCTCGGTCGGCGACGTCGCCTCCGTCGGCCTGGACTCCACCGAGCACCCGCTGCTGGGCGCGGCCACCATGCTGGCCGACTCCGACGGCGCCGTGCTCACCGGCCGGCTCTCGGTGCGCACCCACCCGTGGCTGGCCGACCACGTGGTCGGCGATCGGGTCGTGGTGCCCGGCACCGCCATGGTCGAACTGGCCATCCGGGCCGGCGACCAGGTCGGCTGCGGCCACCTGGAGGAGCTGACCCTGGAGGTGCCGCTGGTCCTGCCCGAGCAGGACGGCACCCGGGTGCAGGTCACCGTCGGCGCCCCCGACGCGGCCGGCAGCCGTACCGTGAGCGTCTACTCGCGCGCCGAGGGCGCGGCCGCCGACCAGCCGTGGACCCTGCACGCCTCCGGCCTGCTCGGCCAGGCCCCCGCGGGCACCGGCGAGCACCTCACCGAGTGGCCGCCGGCCGGCGCCGAGGCGCTGGAGACGGCCGGCCTCTACGAGCGGCACGCCGCCTCCGGCCTCCACTACGGCCCGACCTTCCAGGCCCTGCACGGCGCCTGGCAGCGCGGTGACGAACTGTTCGCCGAGGTCCGCCTCGCCGAGCGCCCGGCCGCCGACGCGGGCCGGTTCGGCCTGCACCCGGCCGCCTTCGACGCCGCGCTGCACGCGCTCGCCCTGCTCGGCGACGGCTCCGACGACGAGACCGCCCGGCTGCCCTTCATGTTCTCCGGCGTCTCGCTGCACGCCGTCGGCGCCTCGGTGCTGCGGGTGCGGCTGCGCGCCACCGGAGCGCACTCCTTCGCCGTCGACCTGGCCGACGCCACCGGCGCCCCGGTCGCCTCGGTGACCTCGCTGGCCTCCCGCCCGCTGACCAACCTGCGTCAGCAACAAGGCCCCTCGAACGACGCCCTGTTCCGGCTCGGCTGGAGCCCGGTCCAGCTCGCCGAGGCGGCCGAGGGGACCGACCACCGGGTGCTGCACAGCGTGCCCGGCGACGACGCCGAGGCCGTCCGGGCAGCCGTCCACGCGGCACTGGCCGCCGCCCAGGACGAGGACCCGCGCCCGCTGCTGGTGGTCACCCGCGGCGCGCTCTCGCTGGACGGCGAGCCGGTGGCCGACCTGGCCGGCGCCGCAGTCTGGGGCCTGCTGCGCGACCTCGACCAGGGCGCCGACGCCGAGACGCTCGCCGCCGCCGTCCTCGCCTCCGGCGAGCCGCAGCTGGCGATCCGCGCCGGGGCCGCCCACGCGGCCCGGCTGGCCGCCGCCGAGCTCGCCGCCGAGGACGCGGCCCCGCTCGACCCCGAGGGCACCGTGCTGCTGACCGGCGCGACCGGCGGCCTCGGCCCGGTGCTCGCCCGCCACCTCGTCACCGCCCTCGGCGCGCGCCACCTGCTGCTGCTCAGCCGGCGCGGCGGCGCCGAGGAGCTGACCGCCGAACTCACCGAGCTCGGCGCCCGGGTCACCGTCCGGGCCTGCGACGTGGCCGACCGCGCCGCGCTCGCCGAGGTGCTGGCCGGGATTCCGGCCGAGCACCCGCTCACCGCCGTGGTGCACGCCGCCGGCCTGCTCGACGACGGCGTGGTCGCCTCGCTGACCCCCGAGCGGATCGACGCCGTGCTGCGGCCCAAGGTGGACGGCGCGCTCAACCTGCACGAGCTGACCGCGGACGCCCCGCTGCGCGCCTTCGTGCTGTTCTCCTCGGTCGCCGGACTGGTCGGCGCACCCGGCCAGGGCAACTACGCGGCCGCCAACGCCTTCCTGGACGCGCTGGCCGCCCACCGCCACGCCCTCGGCCGGCCCGCCCTCTCGCTGGCCTGGGGCCCCTGGGCGCCGGTCGGCGGCATGACCAGCTCCCTGGAGGAGGCCGACCGGGCGCGCATCTCGCGCGGCGGCATGACCGAGCTGTCCGCCGAGGACGGCGTGGCGCTCTTCGACCTGGCCCGCGCCACCGGGCTGGCGGCGCTGGCCCCGGTACGGCTGAACCTGGCGGCGCTGCGCCGCCAGGGCGCCGCGCTCGCCCCGGTGTTCCGCTCCCTGGTGGGCCGCACCGTGCGCCGCGAGGCGGTCGCGGTCGCCGGCTCGGAGTTCTCCTTCACCGACCGGATGGCCGAACTCGGCGAGCAGGAGCGGGCGGACGCCCTGCTCCAGCTGGTCCGGGTCCAGGTCGCGGCCGTGCTCGGACACGCCTCCGCGGAGGCGATCGACCCGGGCCGGGCCTTCCAGGACCTCGGCTTCGACTCGCTGGCCGCCGTCGAACTGCGCAACGCCCTCACCGCCGAGACCGGCCACCGGCTGCCCGCCACCCTGGTCTTCGACTACCCGTCGCCCGAGGCGCTGGCCGGCTACCTGGTCGCCCAGTTCAGCGGCGTCAAGTCCGGCCCGCGCAAGGCCGTCCGGGCGAGCAGCGCCCGGGCCGACGAGCCGATCGCGATCGTCGGCATGTCCTGCCGCTACCCCGGCGGGGTCACCTCGCCGCAGGGGCTGTGGGACCTGGTGATCGGCGAGACCGACGCGATCAGCTCCTTCCCCGACAACCGGGGCTGGGACATCGACCGGATCTACGACCCGACCCGCGAGCGCCCCGACACCAGCTACGTCCACGAGGGCGGGTTCCTGCACGACGCCGGTGAGTTCGACGCCGGGTTCTTCGGGATCTCGCCGCGCGAGGCGCTGCTGATGGACCCCCAGCAGCGGCTGCTGCTGGAGAGCTCCTGGGAGGCGCTGGAGGGCGCCGGGATCGACCCGGTGTCGCTCAAGGGCAGCCGCACCGGCGTGTTCGCCGGCGTGATGTACCACGACTACTTCGGCGCGTTCGGCAGCGGCAGCATCGTCTCCGGCCGGGTGGCGTACACCCTCGGCCTGGAGGGCCCGTCGCTGTCGATCGACACCGCGTGCTCCTCCTCGCTGGTCGCGCTGCACCTCGCCGCCCAGTCGCTGCGCGGCGGCGAGTCCACGCTCGCCCTGGTCGGCGGCGTCGCGGTGATGTCGACCCCGGACCCGTTCGTGGAGTTCAGCCGTCAGGGCGCGCTCGCCCCCGACGCGCAGTGCCGCCCGTTCGCCACCGGCGCCGGCGGCACGGTCTGGGGCGAGGGCGTCGGCGTCCTGGTCCTGGAGCGGCTCTCGGACGCCAAGCGCAACGGGCACCGGGTGCTCGCCGTGGTCCGCGGCACCGCCGTCAACCAGGACGGTGCCTCCAACGGGCTGACCGCCCCCAACGGGCCGTCCCAGCAGCGGGTGATCGAGCAGGCCCTGGCCAACGCCGGGCTGTCCACCGGCGACGTCGACGTGGTCGAGGCGCACGGCACCGGCACCACGCTGGGCGACCCGATCGAGGCGCAGGCGCTGCTGGCCACCTACGGCCAGGACCGCCCGGCCGAGCGGCCGCTGTGGCTGGGCTCGATCAAGTCGAACATCGGGCACACCCAGGCCGCCGCCGGCGTCGCGGGCGTGATCAAGATGGTCCAGGCGATGCGCCACGGCGTGCTGCCCAAGACCCTGCACGTGGACGAGCCGTCCACCCACGTGGACTGGGAGGCCGGCGAGGTGCGGCTGCTGACCGAGGCCCGGGAGTGGCCCGAGGTCGAGCGTCCGCGCCGGGCCGGTGTCTCCTCCTTCGGGATCAGCGGCACCAACGCCCACGTCATCGTCGAGGCCGTCCCCGAGCCGGCCGCCGCGCCCGCCGCCGAGCGGCCGGAGACGGCCGTCCCGTGGCTGCTCTCCGCGAAGTCCAAGGCGGCGCTGCCCGCCCAGGCCGAGCGGCTGCTGGCCCTCGTGGACGCCGACCCGGGGCTCGCCCCCGAGGACCTGGCCCACGCCCTGGCCACCACCCGGGCCCACTTCGAGCACCGCGCGGCCATCACCGGCGCCGACCGCGCCGAACTGCGCGACTCGCTGGCCGCGCTGGCCGAGGGGCGCACCGCCCCCGGGCTGGCCGAGGGCACCGTCACCGGCTCCCGCCCGGTCCTGGTCTTCCCCGGCCAGGGCTCCCAGTGGCAGGGCATGGCCACCGAACTGCTCGCCGCCTCACCGGTGTTCGCGGCCGCCATGGCCGAGTGCGCCGCCGCCTGCGCGCCGTTCACCGACTGGGACCTGCTGGCCGAACTGAACGGCCCGCTGGACCGGGTGGACGTCGTCCAGCCGCTGCTCTGGGCCGTCATGGTCTCGCTGGCACGGACCTGGATCTCGCACGGGGTGCGCCCCGCCGCGGTGATCGGGCACTCCCAGGGCGAGATCGCGGCGGCCGTGGTGGCCGGCGCGCTGTCCCTGGAGGACGGCGCCAGGATCGTCACCCTGCGCAGCCAGGCCATCGCCCAGGACCTGTCCGGCGGGGGCGGCATGATGTCGGTCGCGCTGCCCGTCGACCAGGTGGAGGAGCGGCTCGCCGCCTACGACGGCCGGCTCTCCGTCGCCGCGCGCAACGGGTCGGGCTCCGTCGTGGTCTCCGGCTTCGTGGACGCGCTGGACCGCCTCCAGACCCAGCTCAAGGACGAGGGCGTCCGGGTCAAGCGGCTGCCGGTGGACTACGCCTCGCACTCCGCGCAGGTGGAGTCGATCCGCGCCAGGCTGCTGGAGACCCTCGCGGACGTCTCCCCGCGCCCCGCCGAGGTGCCGTTCTACTCGACCGTCACCGGCGAGCCGATCGACACCACCGAGCTGAACGCCGAGTACTGGTACACCAACCTGCGCCGGACCGTGCTCTTCGAGCAGGCCGCCGGGACCGCGGTCGCCAAGGGCCACGGCGTGTTCATCGAGTGCAGCCCGCACCCGGTGCTCACCGTCGGACTCCAGGAGACCTTCGACGGCGTGCGGGCCCTGGGCTCGCTGCGCCGCGAGGAGGGCGGCCCGGCCCGGTTCGCCGCCGCGCTCGGCGAGGCCTTCACCCACGGCGTCGCGGTCGACTGGCGGACGGTCTTCGAGGGCCGGCGCCCGCGCCGCGTCGAACTGCCCACCTACGCCTTCCAGCACGAGCAGTTCTGGCTGGACAGCGTCTCCGGCAACGCCGACGTCACCTCGGCCGGCCTCAACCGGACCGAGCACCCGATGCTCAGCGCGGCGCTGACCCGCGCCGACACCGACGGCACCGTCCTCACCGGCCGCCTCTCGCTCGGCACCCACCCGTGGCTGGCCGACCACGTGGTCGGCGGGGAACTGCTGTTCCCCGGCACCGGCTACCTCGAACTGGCCCTCCAGGCCGCCGAGCAGGTCGGCCTCGACCGGGTCGCCGACCTCACCCTGCACGCCCCGCTGGTCTTCCCCGAGCACGGCGCGGTGCAGCTCCAGGTGGTGGTCGGCGCGGCCGGGGACGCGGGCCGCCCGGTCGGCGTCTACTCGCGCCCCGAGAGCGAGGGCGACGAGCTGCCGTGGACCCGGCACGCCGACGGCGTGCTCGCCCCCGGCGGCGCCCCGGCCGGCCCGGGGCTCACCGTCTGGCCGCCCGCCGGCGCCGAGCCGATCGACCTCGACGGGCTGTACGAGCGGCTCGCCGAGGTCGGACTCGGCTACGGTCCCGCCTTCCAGGGCCTGCGCGCCGCCTGGCGGCTGGGCCGGGAGGTCTACGCCGAGGTGTCCTTCGCCCAGCAGGTGGACGGCTACGGCCTGCACCCCGCGCTGGCGGACGCCGCCCTGCACACCGTCGGCCTGACCGGCGTCGCCGAGGACGAGGCGCTGCTGCCGTTCGCCTGGTCCGAGGTGCGGCTGCACGCGACCGGCGCCAAGGACCTGCGGGTCAGGGTCGTGCCGCTGGACCAGGGCGGCGCGGTGGAGCTGACCCTCGCCGACGCCGGCGGCGCGCCGGTGGCGAGCGTCGGCGCGCTCGCCCTGCGCCCGATCCCCGCCGGACAGCTCGCCGCCGCCG
Source organism: Kitasatospora sp. NPDC056783 (assembly GCF_042789895.1). Lineage (NCBI taxonomy): Bacteria > Bacillati > Actinomycetota > Actinomycetes > Kitasatosporales > Streptomycetaceae > Kitasatospora > Kitasatospora sp. NPDC056783. The sequence goes on along the minus strand of NZ_JBHUAF010000203.1, from coordinate 8,787 downwards.
CCAAGTCGGCGCGGGCGGGCTCGCTCTACCAGGTGGAGTGGACCGCCGCGCCGACCCCGGCCGTCGACCCCGCCCACCGGCCGGTCGTGCTGCGCAGCCCGGCCGGCACCGGCGCGGACGAGGTCCGGGCCGCCGTCCACACCGTCCTCGACCAGCTGCGCGAGCAGTTGGAGGGGGAGTCGACCGTGCTGGTGGCCACCGGCCCCGACCTGGCCGGCGCCGCCGTGGCCGGACTGGTCCGCTCGGCGCAGACCGAGAACCCGGACCGGATCGTCCTGGTCGAACTGGACGAGGACCCGGCCTCCGAGGCGCTGCTGCCCGCGGCCACCGCCGTGGGGGAGCCGCACCTGGCGATCCGCGAGGGCGCCGTCCTGCTGCCCCGGCTGGTCCGGGCCGAACCGGCCGCCGAGCGGGAGCCGCTGGAACTCGACCCGGCCGGCACCGTCCTGCTGACCGGCGCGAGCGGTGCCCTCGGCACCCTGATCGCCCGCCGACTGGTCACCGAGTGGGGCGTGCGGCACCTGCTGCTGCTCAGCCGCCGAGGCGCCGACCCCGAGCTGGTCGCCGAGCTGACCGCGCTCGGCGCCGAGGTCACCGGCGCCGCCTGCGACGTCGCGGACCGCGCGGCGCTCGCCGGGGTGCTGGCCGGGATCGCGGCCGAGCACCCGCTGACCGGCGTGGTGCACGCGGCCGGGGTGCTCGCCGACGGCGTGCTCTCCTCGCTCACCGCCGAGCGCCTGGACACCGTGCTGCGCCCCAAGGTGGACGCGGCCTGGAACCTGCACGAGCTGACCGCCGGCCTCGACCTCAAGGCGTTCGTGCTGTTCTCCTCGGCCGCCGCCACCCTCGGCTCGCCGGGGCAGGCCAACTACGCCGCGGCCAACGCCTTCCTGGACGCCCTGGCGGGCCACCGCCAGGCGCTCGGCCTGCCGGGCCAGTCGCTGGCCTGGGGCCTGTGGGCGCAGGCCGGCGGGATGACCGGAACGCTGGACGACACCGACCTGTCCCGGATCTCCCGGGGCGGCGTGGCGGCCCTGGCCACCGACGAGGGCCTGGAGCTCTTCGACGAGGCGCTGCGCTCCCGGCTCCCCGCCGTCCTGCCGATGAAGCTGGAACCGGCCGGACTGCGGGCCCAGGGCGACGCCCTGTCGCCGCTGTTCCGCGCCCTGGTGCGCACCCGGCGCCAGGCCGTCTCCGGACAGCCCGCCGCCGGCGCCGACTCGCTGCGCGGCCGGCTGGCCGCCCTGCCCGAGGCCGAACGCGGCCCCGTCCTGGTGGAGTTGGTGCGCACCCAGGCCGCCTCGGTGCTCGGGCACCGCTCGGCCGACGCGGTCGAGGCGCACAAGGCCTTCCGCGAGCTGGGCTTCGACTCGCTGGCCGCGGTCGAGCTGCGCAACGGTCTCGCGGCGGCCACCGGGCTGCGCCTGCCGGCCACCCTGGTGTTCGACTACCCCAACCCGCGCGAACTGGCCGGCTACCTGCTCGACCAGCTGGTCGGAAACCTGGCGGCGGCCGCGCCGGTCCGGGCCGCCGCGCCCGCCCACGCCGAAGAGCCCATCGCGATCATCTCGATGAGCTGCCGCTACCCCGGCGGCGTCGACTCGCCCGAGGACCTGTGGAAGCTGGTCGTCGGCGAGGTGGACGCCATCGGCGAGTTCCCCACCGACCGCGGCTGGGACCTGGAGTCGCTCTACGACCCGACCCTGGACCGCCCCGGCACCAGCTACGCCAAGCACGGCGCGTTCCTGTACGGCGCGGGCGACTTCGACGCCGACTTCTTCGGCATGGACCCGGAGGAGGCGCTCGTCACCGACCCCCAGCAGCGGGTGCTGCTGGAGACCTCCTACGAGGCGCTGGAGCGGGCGTCCATCGACCCGGCCTCGCTGCGCGGCAGCTCCACCGGGGTGTTCGCCGGCCTGATGTACCACGACTACTTCGAGAGCTACGGCTCCGGCAGCGTGGTCTCCGGCCGGGTCGCCTACACCCTCGGCCTGGAGGGGCCGACGCTGACGGTGGACACCGCCTGCTCGTCCTCGCTGGTGGCGCTGCACCTCGCGGTGCAGTCGCTGCGCCAGGGGGACTGCACCCTGGCCCTGGCCGGCGGCGTGACGGTGATGGCCACCCCGGGGACCTTCGTCGAGTTCAGCCGCCAGCGCGGCCTGTCCCGTGACGGGCGCTGCCGCCCGTTCGCGGACGCCGCCAACGGCACCGGCTTCGGCGAGGGCGCGGGCGTGCTGCTGCTGGAGCGGCTCTCCGACGCCCGCCGCAACGGCCACCAGGTGCTGGCCGTGGTGCGCGGCACCGCGATGAACCAGGACGGCGCCTCCAACGGCATCACCGCCCCCAACGGCCCCGCCCAGCAGCGGGTGATCCGCCGCGCGCTGGCGGCGGCCGGCGTGTCCGGCGGCGAGGTCGACCTGGTCGAGGCGCACGGCACCGGCACCACGCTGGGCGACCCGATCGAGGCCCAGGCCCTGATCGCGACGTACGGCGGCGAGCACACCGAGGAGCGCCCGCTCTGGCTCGGCTCGATCAAGTCGAACATCGGGCACACCCAGGCCGCGGCCGGTGTGGCGGGCGTGATCAAGATGGTCCAGGCGATCCGTCACGGGGTGCTGCCGAAGACCCTGCACGTCGACGAGCCGTCCCGGCACGTCGACTGGACGGACAGCCACGTCCGGCTGCTCACCGAGTCGCAGCCGTGGCCCGAGTACGACCACCCGCGCCGGGCCGGGGTCTCCTCGTTCGGGATCAGTGGCACCAACGCCCACGTGGTGATCGAGGCCGCGCCCGTCGAGGAGAGCGCCGAGGAGGCCGTCGCGGCTCCGGAGCACCAGGCCCCGCTGCTGCTCTCCGGCCACGGCCCGCAGGCGCTGCGCGACCAGGCCGAGCGGCTGCTGGGCCGCCTGGCGGACCGGGACGGGCCCGACCCGCGCCTGGTCGCGGCGGCGCTGGCGACCACCCGCGGCCACCACGCCCACCGGGCCGCGGTCAGCGGCGCCGACCGGGACGAACTGCTGCGCGGCCTGCGGTCGTTGGCCGATGGCCAGGCCTCGCCGGGTGTGGCGCTGGGCGTCGCGGCGGCCGGCCGCACCGCCTTCCTCTTCTCCGGCCAGGGCTCCCAACTGGTCGGCATGGGAGAGGAGTTGTCCGAGGCCTTCCCGGCTTTCGCGGCCGCCTTCGCGGAGGTCTGCGAGCAGCTGGACCCGCTGCTGGAGCGGCCGTTGCGCGAGGCGCTGTCCTCGGCCGAGCTGCTGGACCGCACCGAGTACACCCAGCCCGCCCTGTTCGCGCTCGAAGTCGCGCTGTTCCGGCTGCTGGAGTCCTGGGGCGTGCGCCCCGACCTGCTGGCCGGGCACTCCATCGGCGAGTTCGCCGCCGCCCACGTGGCCGGGGTCTGGTCGCTGGCGGACGCCGCCCGGCTGGTCGCCGCGCGCGGCCGGCTGATGCAGGCGCTGCCGGCCGGCGGCGCGATGGTGGCGGTCAAGGCCACCGAGGCCGAGATCGAGCCGCTGCTGACCGACCGGGTGAGCATCGCGGCGGTCAACGGCCCGAGCTCCGTGGTGGTCTCCGGCGAGGCCGGGGCCGTCCGGGAGATCGCCGAACGGTTCGAGCGCAAGCGGGAGCTGACTGTCAGTCACGCCTTCCACTCGCCGCTGATGGAGCCGATGCTCGACGAGTTCCGCGAGGTCGCCGCCGGACTGGAGTACCACCCGCCGCGGATCGCGGTCGTCTCCACCCTGACCGGCGCCCCGGCGACCGAGCGGGAACTGTGCTCGCCGGAGTACTGGGTGCGCCACGTGCGCGAGGCGGTGCGCTTCGCCGACGGCGTCCGGGCACTGGCGGAGGCCGGCGCGCGCCGCTTCGTCGAGATCGGCCCCGGCGGGGTGCTGACCGCGCTGGCCGCCGAGAACCTGACCGAGGAGCAGGGCGGGACCGCGCTGATCCCGCTGCTGCGCAAGGACCGGCGGGAGCCGGCGGCGGTGCTCACCGCCCTGGGCGCCCTCCACGTCCACGGCGGCACGGTGGACTGGGCGCGGCTGCTGCCGGCCGGCGCCGCCGTCGACCTGCCGACGTACGCCTTCCAGCGCCGCCGGTACTGGATGGCGAGCGAGCCGGCGGGCTACCGGGCGACCTCCGACCACCCGCTGCTGGGCAGCGCCGTGGACCTCGCGGGAGGCGAGGGGACGCTGTTCACCGGAAAGCTGTCCCTCCAGAGCCACCCCTGGCTGGCCGACCACGCGGTCGGCGGCGTGGTGCTGCTGCCCGGCGCGGCCTTCGTCGAAATGGCCCTCGCGGCCGGCGCGGACCTCGGGGCCGGCGCGGTCGAGGAACTGACCATCGCCGAACCCCTGCTGCTGCCCGAGCAGGGCACCGTCCGCCTCCAGTGCGCGGTGCGCCCGGCCGAGGCCGGCACCTGGACCTTCCAGGTGCACTCCCGCACCAGGGAGGACGACCCCTGGACCGCGCACGCCACCGGCCTGCTGCGGGCCGCCGAGGCCCCCGGACCCGACACCCCGCGGGCCTGGCCGCCGGCCGGCGCCGAGGCGCTCGACCTGGCCGGGACCTACGAGAGCCTGGCCGAGCTGGGCGCCGAGTACGGCCCGCTGTTCCAGGGCCTCAAGGCCGCCTGGCGGCTGGCCGACGAGGTCTTCGCCGAGGTCGAACTCCCGGTGGAGGCCGACCGGTTCGGCATCCACCCGGCCCTGTTCGACGCCTCGCTGCACGCGATCGGCCTGCGGGCCGGCGCGGAGCGGCGGATGAGCCTGCCGTTCGCCTGGAGCGGGGTCGAGCTGTACGCGGTCGGCGCGCGGGCGCTGCGGGTGCGGATCAGCCCGGCCGGCGCGGACGCGGTGCGGATCGAACTGGCCGACGGGGCCGGTGCCCCGGTGGCCCGGGTGGAGTCGCTGGTGCTGCGCGAGGTCGCGGTGGACCGGCTGGCGACGGCCGGCGGCGACGACTCGCTGTTCGCCCTGGAGTGGACCGGGATCACCGCCGGCCAGGCGCCCTCGGGCGGCCACTGGGCGGTGCTCGGCACCCCCCGGCGGCGCCTGCTGGACGCCCTGGCGACGCGGGTCGCCACCGTCAGCACGGTCGCCGACCTCGACGCACTCGCGGCCCTGGCCGACCCGGCGGACGTCCTGGTGCTGCCCTTCACGGGCGGCGACGACCCGAGGGCCGTCCACGAGGGCCTGGCCGCGCTGCTCGGCCGCCTCCAGTCCTGGCTGGCCGACGAGCGGTTCGCCCGGACGACGGTGGTCGTGGCGACCGCCGGCGCGGTCTCGCGGGCCGGCGAGGACGTCACCGACCTGGCCGCCGCGGCGGCCTGGGGGCTGGTCCGCACCGCCCAGTCGGAGAACCCCGACCGGATCGTGCTGGTCGACCTGGACGACCACGACGCCGACGACGAGGCCGACCCGGGCTGGCACCTCCTGCCGGCCGCGGTGGCCGGCGGCGAGGCGCAGCTCGCGGTACGGGCGGGCGCGCTCGGCGCGCCGCGGCTCACCAGGGCGGCGAAGGCCGTCCTGGACGCCCCCGTCGAGTGGAGCGGCCGGGTGCTGCTCACCGGCGGCACCGGGGCGCTGGGCCGCCTGGTGGCCCGCCACCTGGTCACCGAGCACGGGGTGGAGAGCCTGCTGCTGCTCAGCCGGCGCGGCGAGGCGGCGCCCGGCGCGGCCGAGCTGCGGGCCGAACTGACCGGCCTGGGCGCCGAGGTGACCGTCCTGGCCTGCGACCTCGCCGACCGGGAGGAGCTGGCCGGTGTGCTGGCGCGCCACCCCGTCTCCGCGGTGGTGCACTCCGCGGGCGTGCTGGACGACGGGACGCTCGCCTCGCTGACGCCCGAGCGGCTGTCCGCGGTGCTGCGCCCCAAGGTGGACGCGGCCTGGAACCTGCACGAGCTGACCAAGGACCGGGAGCTGTCGGCGTTCGTCCTGTTCTCCTCGGCGGCCGGCCTGCTCGGCAGCCCCGGGCAGGCGAGCTACGCCGCCGCCAACGCCTACCTCGACGGCCTGGCCCTGCACCGCAGGGCGGTCGGCCTGCCGGCCACCTCGCTGGCCTGGGGCGCGTGGTCGGGCAGCGGCGGCATGGCGGACCGGCTCAGCGAGGCGGACAGCCGCCGGATGGCCCAGTCGGGCGTGGGCAGCCTCTCCGAGGAGGCCGGTCTGGCCCTGTTCGACACCGCGGTCGGCCGGGCGGAGGCCGTCCTGATGCCGGCCCAGCTGGACCTGGCGGCGATGGCCCAGGGGAACCGGGTGCCGCCGCTGCTCGGCAGGCTGGTGCGCTCCTCGTCCTCGCGGCGGGTGGCGCAGGCCGCCTCCACGGCCTCGGCCGCGCTGCGGCGCGGCCTGGCCGAACTGGCCGGCCCGGAGCGGATCGCGCTCCTGCTGGACCTGGTCGGCGCCCAGGCGGCCGGGGTGCTCGGGGTCGCCGAGGTGGCCCTGGACCGGGCGTTCAGCGAGCTGGGCTTCGACTCGCTGACGGCGGTGGAGTTCCGCAACCAGCTCAACGAGGCCACCGGGCTGCGGCTCTCGGCCACGCTGATCTTCGACTACCCGAACCCGGCGGTGCTGGCCGAGCACCTGGACGCCCGACTGGCCCCGGCCGAGGGCGCGGCGGACGAGGGGCAGGAGGCGGCCGTGCGCCAGGCGCTGGGCGCGATCCCGCTGGCCCGGCTGCGGGACGCCGGACTGCTGGACAGCCTGCTCGAACTGGCCGGGCTCCAGGCCGAGTCCGCCGCCGCTGCGACGGACGAGGACGGCGAGGGCGGCGAGTCGATCGACGCGATGGACATCGAGAGCCTGATGAACCTGGCCCTCGACGACCTCGGCGGACAGCAGGAGGAGCTGTGACCAGGAACGCCACACCGGACGCCAGGATGGTCGAGGCCCTGCGGGCCTCGCTGAAGGAGACCGAGCGGCTGCGCGAGCAGAACCGCAAGCTCACCGCGACCGCGCGCGAGCCGATCGCGATCGTGGGCATGGCCTGCCGCTACCCGGGCGGGGTGACCTCGCCGCAGCAGCTCTGGGAGCTGGTGACGGAGGGCGGGGACGGCATCACGCCGTTCCCCGCCGACCGGGGGTGGGACGCCGACCTCCACGATCCGCGGCCGGGCCTGGAGGGCAAGTCCTACACCGCCGAGGGCGGGTTCCTGCACGACGCCGGTGAGTTCGACGCCGGGTTCTTCGGGATCTCGCCGCGCGAGGCGCTGGTGATGGACCCGCAGCAGCGGCTGCTGCTGGAGAGCTGCTGGGAGGCGCTGGAGGGCGCCGGGATCGACCCGGTGTCGCTGAAGGGCAGCCGCACCGGCGTGTTCGCCGGGCTGATGTACCACGACTACTTCGGCGCGTTCGGCAGCGGCAGCATCGTCTCCGGCCGGGTGGCGTACACCCTCGGCCTGGAGGGGCCGACGCTGTCGATCGACACGGCGTGCTCCTCCTCGCTGGTGGCGATGCACCTGGCGGCGCAGTCGCTGCGCGGCGGCGAGTCCACCCTGGCGCTGGCCGGCGGGGTGACGGTGATGGCCTCGCCGGGCACCTTCGTGGAGTTCAGCCGGCAGCGCGGGCTCTCCCCGGACGGCCGCTGCCGGGCGTTCGCGGAGGGCGCGGACGGCACCGGCTTCGCCGAGGGCGTCGGTGTCCTGGTGCTGGAGCGCCTGTCGGACGCCCGGCGCAACGGGCACGAGGTGCTGGCCGTCATCCGCGGCTCCGCCGTCAACCAGGACGGCGCGTCCAACGGGCTGACGGCCCCCAACGGGCCCTCGCAGCAGCGGGTGATCCGTCAGGCGCTGGCCAGTGCCCGGCTGTCGGCCGCGGACGTCGACGTGGTGGAGGCGCACGGCACCGGTACCACGCTGGGTGACCCGATCGAGGCGCAGGCGCTGCTGGCCACCTACGGCCAGGACCGCCCGGCCGAGCGGCCGCTGTGGCTGGGCTCGATCAAGTCGAACATCGGGCACACCCAGGCCGCCGCCGGCGTCGCGGGCGTGATCAAGATGGTCCAGGCGATGCGCCACGGCGTGCTGCCCAGGACCCTGCACGTGGACCAGCCCTCCGGCAAGGTGGACTGGGAGGCCGGCGAGGTGCGGCTGCTGACCGAGGCCCGGGAGTGGCCCGAGACCGAGCGTCCGCGCCGGGCCGGCGTCTCCTCCTTCGGGATCAGCGGCACCAATGCCCACGTCATCCTGGAGCAGGCCCCGGCCCCGGCCGCCGCCGAGCGGCCCGAGCCCGACCCGGCGCCGCCGGTGGCCCTGTGGCCGCTCTCCGCCCGCACCCCGCAGGCGCTGCCGGCCCAGGCCGAGCGGCTGCGGGCCTTCGCCGCCGACCGCCCCGAGCAGGCGGTGGGCGCGGTGGCCAGGTCGCTCGGCACCGAACGCGCCGTCTTCGAGCACCGGGCCGCCGTCATCGGCCCGGACCGCGAGCGGCTCCTCGACGGGCTGGGGCGGCTGGCCGCCTCGGAGAACGTGCCGTCGGTGCTGAGCGGCCGGGCCCGCACGGGCGCCAGGACCGCCTTCCTGTTCACCGGGCAGGGTGCCCAGCGGCTCGGGATGGGCGCCGAACTACGCGCCCACCACCCGGTGTTCGCCGAGGCCTTCGACGAGCTGAACGAGCGGCTCGGGGTCGGCACCGCCGACGTCCTGTTCGGCACCGACCCGGACACGCTCGACCGGACGCTGTACGCGCAGACCGGGCTGTTCGCCTTCGAGGTGGCGCTGTTCCGGTTGCTGGAGTCGTGGGGCGTCCGGCCGGATTTCCTGGCGGGGCATTCGATCGGTGAGGTCGCGGCCGC
>NZ_JBHUAF010000202.1:0-14959 GCF_042789895.1 Kitasatospora sp. NPDC056783 | reverse complement strand
CCACCGGGCGGTCCCGGTCGCTCGACCACTCGCTCCACGAGCCCGGGTACAGCGTGGCCGGCAGGCCCGCGACCTCCAGCGCCAGGATCTGGTGCGCCGCCGTCACGCCCGAGCCGCAGTAGACCGCCGTCTCCCGCTCCCCCGCGCCCAGCGCCCGGAACCGCTCCGCCAGCTCGGCGGCCGGCCGGAACCGGCCGTCCGGGCCGACGTTCCCGGCCGTCGGCGCCGACACCGCGCCCGGGATGTGCCCGGCCCTCGGGTCCACCGGCTCGCTCTCCCCCCGGTAGCGCTCCCCGGACCGGGCGTCCAGCAGCAGGCCCTCGCGCGCCCGGGCCGCGGCGCCGTCCCCGTCCACCGTGGGCAACTGACCCGGCACCGGCTCGAAGTCACCCTCCGCCGGCTCCGGCGGTTCGGCCGTCACCGGCAGCCCCGCCGCCGACCAGGCCGCGAAGCCGCCGTCCAGCACCCGCACGTCCCGGTGCCCGGCCCAGCGCAGCAGCCACCACGCCCGGGCCGCCGCCATCGAGGCCGCGCCGTCGTACACCACGACCGGGACCCCGGTGCGGACCCCGAAGCGGCGCATGGCCGCCCCGAACTCCTCCGGGTCCGGCAGCGGATGACGCCCGCCCCGGCCGGGGGCACCGGGCGGGGCGGCCAGGTCCCGGTCCAGCTCGACGAAGTGGGCACCGGGCAGGTGACCGGCCCGGTACTCCTCGGCCGCGGTCGGACCGCCCGGCGCGGCACCGACCAGCTGGTAGCGCACGTCCAGCAGCACCGGCGGCAGCGCGGAGGCGAGCGCCTCGTCCAGTTCGGCCGCGGAGATCAGCGGGGAACCCTCGTTGTAGGTGGTCATGGCGGCCATTGTCGCGCAGCGCGGTGCTCGGGAGGGGGCCTCCTCCGGCTGCCCCATCGGGCGACGGAGCCCGCGACACGCCCGACCCGCCGCTCTTGTGAGGACTTTTGCCGGACTTTCCGCGCGGCCCGAGGGTTGGGCGCGCGCCAGGGTGGAAGCATCACCCTCGCGCGCGAGGTTTTCCGCGCGCCAACCACCCATGAGGAGGACCGCATTGCCCGCGGTGGAACTCCGACTGGCCCAGGGCACGCCCTGCTGGGTCAGCCTGCTGACCGACGACCTGCCCAACGCCCGCGTCTTCTACGGCGCACTGCTCGGCTGGACGTACACCCCCGGGCCCGGGGAACTCGGCGACTACGTCCGGGCCCAGCTCGACGGGGCGCCGGTGGCCGGCCTCGGCGTCTCCGCCTCCACCGGCTTCCCGGTGCAGTGGACCACCTACTTCGCCGTGGACGACGCCGACCGCACCGCCCAGCTGGTCCGCGAGTGCGGCGGAACCGTCGCCGTCGGACCGCTCCAGGCCGAGCGCGCCGGGCGGATGGCCATCGCCTCCGACCTCTCCGGCGCGGTCTTCGGCCTCTGGCAGGGCGAGGAGCACCTCGGCCGGGAGACCGGCAGCGAACCCGGCGGCCCGGCCTGGGCCGAACTGCTCACCCCCGACGCGGAGGGCGCCACCGCCTTCTACTCGACGGTGCTCGACCGCCCGGTCCGCGCCACGGAGAACGAGACGGCGCTGCTGGTGCACGGGCGTCCGGTCGCCGGCATCCGGCACCGCGCCGAACTGCGCGGCCACCCGCCGCGCTGGCGCACCCACTTCGCGGTCCGCGACGTCGAACTGACGGCCCGCCATGCCGTCGAACTCGGCGGCCGGGTCCTGGTCGAACCGCACGACACCGTCCGTGGCCGCGCCGCCCGGCTCGCCGACCCGCAGGGCGGGCACTTCTCCGTCCTGGAGGTGCTTCCGTAGGAGATCGCGGCAGGCCTGAGCCGGGCCACGGCTCGCGGCCAGGGTCAGGCCTGCTGCTCTTCGAAGGGCAGCACGTCCGGAGAGAGCACCGAGGCGCGCGCCGTCGCGGCGGTCAGCCGACGGCGGTGGTGACGGCGGCACAGCACCTCGTAGCCGACCTCGTCCCGGGCCACCGAGATGTCGCCGATCACCACCTGGGCGCCCTCGACCACCATCACCCCGCCGACCGTGCGGGCGTTGTGGGTGGCCCGCGCGCCGCACCAGCAGAGCGCCTCGACCTGGAGCACCTCCACCCGGTCGGCCAGCTCGATCAGCCGCTGCGAGCCCGGGAACAGCCGGGTGCGGAAGTCGGTGGTGATGCCGAAGGTGTAGACGTCGATGTCCAGTTCGTCGACCACCCGGGCCAGCTGGTCGACCTGCTCGGCGGCGAAGAACTGCGCCTCGTCGCAGATCAGGTAGTCCACCCGGCCGCCGGCCGAGAGCCGGTGCACCACGTGGGCGTGGAAGTCGAAGTCGTCCGTCACCTCGACCGCTTCGGCGCGCAGGCCCAGCCGGCTGGAGATCGTGGCCGCGCCCGCCCGGTCGTTGCGGGTGAGGATCACGCCCTGCCGGCCGCGGGCGCTGTGGTTGTGGTCCATCTGCAGCGCCAGCGTCGACTTGCCGCAGTCCATCGTGCCCGAGAAGAACACCAGTTCAGCCATGGGTGGAGCAGGGGCCTTTCACATCAGGGGAGTTCGGGCACAGCAGGGTCAAGTGAGCGGTGGTGACCGCCCGTTGGGGGCGGGCCACCGGCCCTGCCTCCAGGAGGCAGGGCCCAGAGGCAGGACCTAGCCGCGGACTTCGAGCAGCGGTACGAACTGCTCGACCGGGGTCATCGAACCGTGCAGGCCGATCATCGCCGACTCACCGGGCTCGTTGCGGGAGGCGACGATCGCGATGTCGTCACGCGCCGCGGCGACCACGTCGCCGATCCGGGCGTACACCCGCTCGTCCACGGCCGGGCCGAACCAGCCCGCCGCGATCGCCTGGTCCCGGGTGGCCACCCACATCCGGTCGCCCAGCACCTCGCTCCAGACCGCGTGCACGTCGGCCGCGGCCCCCGGCACGGCGTACACGTGCCGGGCCCGGCCCTCGCCGCCGAGCAGCGCGACGCCGGCACCCAGCTCCCAGTCCTCGTCGAAGTCGATCCGGTCCTCCGGCGCGATGTCGATCATGCCGTGGTCGGCCGTCACGTACATCGCCGAGCGCGGCGGGAGCTGCCCCGCCAGTCGGCGGGCCAGCCGGTCCACGGCGTCCAGCGTCATCCGCCATTCGTCCGAGTCCACCCCGAAACGGTGCCCGGCCCCGTCCAGCTCGCTGACGTAGGTGTACACCAGCGCCCGGTCGTGCTCGGCCAGCCAGGAGGCCGCCAGGTCCATCCGCTCCTCGCCCGTGGTGCGGCCGAGGAAGGTGCCGCCGGACAGCGCCACCTTGGTCAGCGGGGTCTGGGAGAACAGCGGGGAGGAGACCTGCGCGGTCGCCACCCCGGCCTGGTGGGTGCGCTCGAAGACCGTCGGGTACGGCTGCCAGGCGTGCGGATCGGTGGGCGGCTGCCAGCGCAACTGGTTCATCAGGTAGCCGGCGCCCGGCACCGCCACCGTGTACCCGGCCAGGCCGTGCAGGCCCGGCGGGGTTCCGGTGCCGACCGAGGCCAGCGAGGTCGCCGTGGTGGACGGGAAACCCGCGGTCAGCGGACGGCCGCTGCCACCCAGCGAGCTCCCGGCGAGCGAGGACAGGAACGGGGCGTACTCCGGATGGCGCAGCAGCAGCTCCCAGCCCAGGCCGTCCACCAGGAACACCACCACCCGGTCCGCCGGGGCGATCGGGAGCGTCGCGGTGAAGCCGGGGACACCGAGCCCCGCCGCCACCGAGGGCAGCAGGTCGCACAGCGAACCGCTGCCGTACGGGGGCGCGGGGGCCGTGGCCGGGTCAAGGATCTCGAAGGCGTCGTAGCCGTCGGCAGGAACGAAGGACATGGAACCGGATTCGTAGCGGGCGGAAACGGCGGCGATCAGACCTGCGGGCCGTTGCTGATCGTCGCGTCGGACAGCGCCCGGGCGAACACCAGCGCCTGGGCCACCGTCTCCGGGCCGTCACCGGCCTCGCTCACCCGCAGCGAGAGGTCGTCGGCGGTGGCCGAACCGGTGTAGCCGTGGTCGGCCTCGCAGTTCGGGTCCGAGCAGCCGGCCGGCTCCAGGTCCAGGCGCTGCACCGCGCCCCAGCCGATCGTCAGCACCACCTCGCGCGGCAGGGTGCCCGGGGTGTACGTCTCCGGGTTCGCCACCATCCGGCTCACCACGACCGAACCGATCCGGTCCAGCCGGACGCTCTCCGTCGAGGTCGTCGCGAACGGCACCGCCGGGGTGCCCTCGGCTCCGGACTGCTCGTCGGTGTGGCTCACCACGAACCGGGTCGGGGTGAGCACCAGCACCGTCACGTGCCGGCGCACCTCGTTGGCGTCGAAGGTCGTCTCCTGGTGCACCAGGTAGGAGCTGATCGGCTCCGGGCCCACCGCGGACTCGACCGCCTCGGACACCAGGGCCGGGTAGTAGCCGCTGCGCTCGATCGCCGAGCGCAGGTCCTGAGTGGTGGTGGTACCGGTCTTCGCCATATCTCCATCCTGGCATGGTCCGCCGACGAAGCGGGCGGCGCGGCGCCAAGCTTCGGACAACAGCGCCCGGGCAGGGCGCAACCAAGGAAGGTTACAGCGTGCTCATGGCGCGTGGGCCCAGATCGCTGCGGACCGGCAGGGGCGCCACCCGCACCCGTGCCCCCAGGATCGCCAGTCCGTGCGGGGCCACGACCACCGGTTCGAGATCCACCGAGGCGATCTCCGGCACGTCGTCCACCAGCTGCGAGACGCGCAGCAGCAGCTCCTCCAGGGCGCCGGTGTCCACCGACTCCGCGCCGCGCCAGCCGAACAGCAGCGGCGCCGCCCGCACCTCCCGGACCAGCCCGGCGACGTCCTGGTCGGTGGCCGGAACCAGGCGGTGCGCCAGGTCGCCCAGCAGCTCGGCCGGTGCGCCGGCCAGCCCGAAGGAAAGGATCGCGCCGACCGCCGGGTCCACGGTGGCGGCGATCACCGTGTCCACGCCGCGCGGGGCCATCCGTTGGACCACCAGTTCGGCCTGCGCGGCGCCGCCGAGCAGCGCGTCCAGCTCGCGGTGGGCGCGGCGCAGGCCCGGCTCGCCGGTCAGGTCCAGCCGGACACTGCCCAGGTCGGGGCGGTGGCGCAGGTGCGGGGCGGTCGCCTTGAGCGCCACCGGGTAGCCGAGTTCCCCGGCCGCCCGGACGGCGGCCTCCTCGTCCGGGGCCGGCATCGCCGGCGAGACGTCGATCCCGTAGCGGGCCAGCAGCTCGTGGGCCTCGGCCTCGGACAGGGTGATCCGGGCACCACCGGGCTGGGTGCGCGCGGCCGTCGCGGCCCGGGTGCTCAGCGCCGCCTCCACCAGTCGGCGGGCGCCGGGCTCGTCGATCCGGTCCAGCTCGGGAACGCGCGCCGTCTCCTCCGCCTCGGCCGTGCGGCGGCGCCACTGCGCGTAGTGCACCGCGTGGGTGAGGGCGTGCACGGCCCGTTCGGGCGCCGCGTAGGCGGGGATGCCGCCGGGGCGCAGGCGGGCCGGGAGGTCGGTCAGTGCCAGGTGGGTGAGCAGCAGCGGCTTGCCCAGCTCCCGGGCGCGCTGTCCGGCTTCGAGCAGGGCGGCGGCGATCTCCGGGTCGTCCGATCCCATCGCGGGATCGTCCTCGGCGGTCAGCCGGCCGCCCATGAAGGCGTGCGCGGAGGTGCCGATCGGCGGGATCGCGACGGCGATCACCGCGTCCACGGCCGGGTCGGCGAGCGCGACGTCCAGGGCGATCCGGAAGTTCTCGCCGGTCGCGGCGGTGGTCAGGTCGACGGGCGTGCACGGGCGCAGCCCGGCGCTGAGCAGGGCGTCGTAGGTGAGCAGCCCGAGCGAGTCGGAGTTGCCGACCACCGCGACCCGGTCGCCGGGCGGCAGCGGCTGCTGGGCCAGCAGCTCGCCGGTGTCGTACAGCTCGGTGATGGTCCCCACCCGGGTGACGCCCGCCTGTTCGAACAGGGCGTCCACCGTCGCGTCGCGCAGCCCGGTGGCGGTGGCGGGGACGGCGTGGCCGGGCGGCAGGCTGCCGGTGTGTCTGGCGCCCTTGACCACCACGACCGGCTTGACGGCGGCCAGTCGGCGGGCGATCCGGGTGAACTTGCGCGGGTTGCCGAAGGACTCCAGGTACAGCAGCACCACCTGGGTGGCCTCGTCCTCGGCCCAGTACTGGAGGAAGTCGTTGCCGGAGACGTCGGAGCGGTTGCCGACCGAGGCGAAGGAGGAGATGCCGAGGCCCCGCTTGTGGGCGGACTCCAACAGGGCGACGCCGATCGCGCCGGACTGGCAGAAGATGCCGAAGCCGCCGCGGGCGGGCAGGCGCGGGGCGAGCGAGGCGTTCAGCGGGCGCCGGGGGTCGGTGTTGATCAGGCCGAAGGCGTTCGGGCCGATCACCCGCATGCCGGCCGCGCGGGCCTGGCGGACCAGCGCGCGCTGCCGGTCACGGCCCTCCGGGCCGGTCTCCGCGTAACCGGCGGTGACCACCACCAGTCCCTGCACCCCGTGGGCGCCGCACTCGGCGACGGCGGCCGGGACGGCGCCCTCGGGGACGGCGATCACCGCGAGGTCCACCGGTCCGGGAATGTCCAGGATCGATCGGTGGACCGGGACGCCGTCCAGCTCGGTGCCGGGCTCGGCGTTGCGGTTCACCGCGTGGACGGGGCGGTCGGCCGGGGCCTCCCCCAGCAGGTCGCGCAGGATCGCCCGGCCGACGGTCTGCGGGGTGCGGGAGACCCCGATCACCGCCACCGAGCGCGGGGTGAGCAGCCGCTGCACGGAGCGCGCCTCGGCGCGGTGCTCGCGGGCGCGCATCACGGCGAGCGAGCGGTCGGTCTGTTCGAGGTCGAACTCCAGGTGCACCACGCCGTCGGCGAAGCTGCGGTGCTGGGTGTAGCCGGCGTCGGTGAAGACCTTCACCATCTTCCGGTTCTCCGGCAGCACCTCGGCCTGGAAGCGGCGGATGCCGCGCTCCTGGGCCACCGCGGCGATGTGCTCCAGCAGTGCGGAGGCCACGCCGCGGCCCTGGTGGGCGTCCTGCACCAGGAAGGCCACTTCGGCGTCGGTGCCGGTGTCGGAGGGGCGTCCGTCGGCGTCGATCCGGTCGTACCGGACGGTGGCGATGAAGTGGTCCCGGACCACCACCGCAAGGCCCACCCGGTTCACGAAGTCGTGGTGGGTGAAGCGGCGGACGTCCTTGTCGGAGAGTCTCGGGTAAGGGGCGAAGAACCGGAAGTACTTGGACTGGTCCGACACCTGCTCGTAGAAATCCACCAGCCGTCCGGCGTCGTCGGGCGTGATCGGCCGAATTCGGGCCGTGCCTCCGTCACGCAGCAGGATGTCCGCTTCCCAGTGCTGCGGATAGTCGGGTTGCTCGGGGTTCGCCACCGCGGGGTCTTCCACATTCGTCAGGTTATCCGGCGGCGAGCCGAATGGCGCCGACCGTGTGCCGGCGGCAGGCTGGACGGGTTCGACGGCGGGGTTTTATGCCCCGAAAAGAAACAATCACAAGTCCTGAACGCCGCGGTTCCCCGGGGCCGCCTGCGTGCAACACTGGTCTAGACAACATGGCCGCTTCCCCCCGCTCCCCGAGCACGGCCGTGACCAGTTTCACCGGAAAGGCACGTCTCATGGCTGAGCGCCGCGTCACCATCGGTTGGGCCGAGGGCCTGCACGCCCGTCCCGCCTCCGTCTTCGTCCGGGCCGTCACGGCCACCGGCGTGCCGATCACCATCGCGAAGCCGGGCGGCAACCCGGTCAACGCCGCCTCCATGCTCGGCCTCCTCGGCCTGGGCGCCCAGGGCGGCGACGAGGTCGTCCTCGCCTCCGACGCCGAGAACGCGGACGAGGCCCTCGACCGCCTCGCCAAGCTCGTCTCCGAGGGCCTCGACGAGCTCCCCGCCTGAGCCCTCGCAGCTGCCCGATCGGGGTGTCGCCGGATTCCGGCGGCACCCCGATCCGTTGTGGTCAGCCCTTGACGCAGACGACCTGCTTGAGGTGCGCGACCACCTCGACCAGGTCCTTCTGCTGCTCGATGACCTTCTCGATGTTCTTGTAGGCGCCCGGGATCTCGTCCACCACGCCGCCGTCCTTGCGGCACTCCACGCCCTTGGTCTGCTCGACCAGATCCTCGGTGGTGAAGCGCTTCTTCGCGGCGTTGCGGCTCATCTTGCGGCCGGCGCCGTGCGAGGCGGAGTTGAACGACGCCGCGTTGCCCAGACCGCGGACGATGTAGGAACCGGTGCCCATCGAGCCCGGGATGATGCCGAGGTCGCCGGTGCCCGCCCTGATCGCGCCCTTGCGGGTGACCAGCACGTCGACGCCGTCGTACGTCTCCTCCGACACGTAGTTGTGGTGGCAGCTGATCACCTCGTCGAAGGTGACCTTCGCCTTCGCGAACTCCCGGCGGACGACGTCCTGGAAGAGCGCCATCATCAGGGCCCGGTTGTTCTTGGCGTACTCCTGCGCCCAGAAGAGGTCCTGGCGGTAGGCGTCCATCTGCGGGGTCCGCGCGATGAACACCGCGAGGTCCTGGTCGATCAGGCCCTGGTTGTGCGGCAGCGAGCGGGCGACGCCCATGTGGTGTTCCGCCAGCTCCTTGCCGATGTTGCGGGATCCGGAGTGCAGCATCAGCCAGACCGTGTCGGTCGTATCGACACACACTTCTATGAAGTGGTTTCCTCCGCCGAGCGTCGCCATCTGCTGCATCGCCCGCCCGCGGCGCCACTTGACGTCCTCCGCCACCCCGTCGAAGCGGTGCCAGAAGTCGTCCCAGCCCGCCGTGCGGAAGCCGTGCAGCTTGCTCGGGTCGACCGGGTCGGAGTGCAGGCCGCGGCCGACCGGGATGGCCTGCTCGATCCGGCGGCGCAGGTGGGAGAGGTCGTCCGGGAGGTCGTCGGCCGTCAGCGAGGTCTTCACCGCGCTCATCCCGCAGCCTATGTCGACGCCGACCGCCGCCGGGCAGACCGCGTCCTTCATGGCGATGACGGAACCGACCGTCGCACCCTTGCCCAGGTGGACGTCGGGCATCACGGCGAGGCCGTGCAGCCAGGGCAGGGAGCTGATGTTGCGCAGCTGCTGCATGGCCTGGCCCTCGACGGTGGCCGGGTCGGTCCACATCCGGATCGGCACCCGGACGCCGGGCACCTCGGTGTACGTCATGGCTGAACGACCTCCAGAGGTCGGGGAGTTCGAAGAAGAATGTCGCCGCGTGAAGAATCCCGGCACGGCTCGGGGAAGTTCAGGGCTGGAAGCGCTCAGGCGACCAGGGCGGAACAGGGGAGATACGGCCTTGGGGAGCGTCGTATGAATCGCTCGACCCGCATGGTGACCGCCTCCCTTCGTTCGTCGCCGTTCGCACGTGCCGTGCGCCGGGGAACATCTATCCACGGAACGGGCGCGGCCCGCAACGGATTTAAAAGCGCGTCCGGCCCGGCGGAGCGGGTGCTCCACCGGGCCGGACGGTGATCCGACGAACGGATCAGCTGACGACGGTGACCTCGCCGATCCCGAGCGCCCGCACGTCGTCGGCGATCACCGAGGCGTCGCCGACCAGGACGGTGACCAGCCGGTCCGGCGGGAAGGCCGCGACGACCGCCTCGGTGGCAGCGGCGGTGGACAGTCCGGCCAGCTGCCGGTAGACCTCGGCCTGGTAGTCGTCCGGCAGGTACTGCTCGACCTGGTCGGCCAGGGTGCCGGCCACCGAGCCCGCCGTCTCGTACTTCAGCGGGGCGACGCCGACCAGGAACTGCACGGCCTCGTCGCGCTCGGCGTCGGTGAGGCCCTCGGCCGCGAGGGTGCGCAGGATGGTCCAGGTGTCGGCCAGCGCCGGCGCGGTGGAGGCGGTGTCCACCGAGCCGCTGATGGCGAGCAGCGAGCGCCCGCTGCCGTCGGCGGCCGAGCGCAGCGGCTGGGCGAAGGCCCGCACGCCGTAGGTGTAGCCCTTCTCCTCGCGCAGGACGCGGTCCAGACGGGAGGTGAGGGTGCCGCCGAGGCAGTAGGTGCCGAGGATCTGGGCGGCCCAGACCGGGTCGTGGCGGTCGGGCCCGATCCGGCCGATGAGCAGCTGGGTCTGGACGGAGCCGGGCCGGTCCACGACGACGACGCGGCCGCGGTCGTCGCCGGTGACCGGGGCGTGGACGGACGGCGCGGCGGCGTCGCCGGCCCAGGCGCCGAGGGTGCTCTCCAGCAGCGCCGGCAGGTCGACCCCGGTGAGGTCGCCGACCACCACGACGGTGCTGGTCGCCGGGCGCACGTGGGCGTCGTAGAAGGCCTTGACGGCGGCCCGGTCGATCGACTTGACGGTGTCGGCGGTGCCGGCGCGGGGCCGGGAGAGCCGGTCCGCGGCGTCGAACAGCTCGGCGTACAGCGCCTTGGCCGCGCGCCGGGCGGGGTTGGCCTGCTCGTGGACGATCTCGTCCAGGCGGTTGGCGACCAGGCGCTCGATCTCGGCCTCGGGGAGGGCGGGCGCGCGCAGGGCGTCGGCGAGCAGGGACAGGCCGCGCTGAAGCCGGGAGGCGGGGACCTCCAGGGAGATCCGGATGCACGGGTGGTCGGCGTGCGCGTCGAGGGTGGCGCCGGCGCGCTCCAGCTCGGCGGCGAACTCCTCGGCGCTGAGGGTGTCGGTGCCCTCGCTGAAGGCACGGGCGAGGATGCCGGCGATGCCGTCCAGCCCCTCGGGCTCGGCGGCGAGCGGGGCGTCGACGAGGACCTCGACGGCGACGAGCTGCTGGCCGGGCCGGTGGCAGTGCAGGACGGTGATGCCGTTGCCGAGGGCGGCCCGCTCGGGGGCGGGGAAGTCCCAGGGGCTGGGCGTGCCCGGCTGCGGCTGCGGGTGGAAGGTCATGGCGGGGACGTAGTCGGTGCTCATACGGCGGCACCCTCCTCTTCGGAAGCGTCGGTGTCGGCGTCGGTCTCGGCGGCGGCGGTCGGCTCGTAGACGAGGACGGCCCGGTTGTCGGGGTGGAGCCGGGCCTTGGCGACGGCCCGGACCTCCTCGGCGGTGACGTCGAGGACCTTGGGGAGGGCGTCGTTGAGCAGCTTGGGGTCGCCGAACAGGACGGCGTAGCGGCACAGTTCGTCGGCGCGGCCGGCGACGGTGGTGAGCCGGTCGAGCCACTCGCGCTCGATCTGGGCCTGGGCGCGTTCGAGTTCCTCGGACGTGGGGCCCTCGGCGGCGAAGCGGGCGAGTTCCTCGTCGACGGCGGTGCCGATCCGGTCGAGGGTGGCGTCGCCGGAGGTCTTGACGTCGAGCCAGCCGAGGCTGGGGGCGCCGGCCAGGCGCAGCAGGCCGAAGCCGGCGGCGACGGCGGTGCGGTCGCGGCGGACCAGCCGGTTGTACAGGCGGCTGGACTCGCCGCTGCCGAGGATGGTGAGGGCCAGGTCGGCGGCGTCGGCCTCGCGGGTGCCGTCGTGCGGGAGCCGGTAGGCGGCCATCAGGGCGCGGGCCGGAACGTCCTCGTGGACCTCCTCGCGGATCTCGCGGCCGATGGTCTCCGGGAGCTCCCCCGAGCGCGGCGGCTGCTTGCCGTCGTGGGCGGGGATGGAGCCGAAGTACTTCTCGACCCAGGCGATGGTCTGCTCGGGGTCGATGTCGCCGACGACGGAGAGCACCGCGTTGTTGGGCGCGTAGTACGTGCGGAAGAACGCGCGGGCGTCCTCCAGGGTGGCCGCGTCCAGGTCGGCCATCGAGCCGATCGGGGTGTGGTGGTACGGGTGGCCGTCGGGGAACGAGAGCGCGGTGAGCTTCTCGAAGGCGGTGCCGTACGGGACGTTGTCGTACCGCTGGCGGCGCTCGTTCTTGACGACGTCGCGCTGGTTCTCCATGGACGTCTCGTCGAGCGCGGCGAGCAGCGAGCCCATCCGGTCGGCCTCCAGCCAGAGGGCGAGCTCCAGCTGGTGGGCGGGCATGGTCTCGAAGTAGTTGGTGCGCTCGAAGCTCGTGGTGCCGTTGAGCGAGCCGCCGGCGCCCTGGACGAGCTCGAAGTGCCCGTTGTTGGAGACGTTGGCGGAGCCCTGGAACATCAGGTGCTCGAAGAGGTGCGCGAGGCCGGTGCGGCCCTTGACCTCGTGCCGGGAGCCCACGTCGTACCAGAGGCAGACGGCGGCGACCGGGGTGAGGTGGTCCTCGGAGAGGACGACGCGCAGGCCGTTGGCCAGGCGGTGCTCGGTGATGGCGATGCCTCGGCTGGAGGCGGGGGCCGGGTTGGCCATGCGCTCGGGTCCTTCCCGTCGTCGATGTCGGGGGTTCGTGTGGCGTCCCCCATTGTGGTGCAACGTCCGGGGAGCGTGTTCGTGTCCGCGCGGACGGGGGCGTTCGCCAGGGGCGGAAGAGGGCCGCTGACCGGGAGTGTCGGCGCGAGGGTCCACAATGGGGGCGCCGCGCCCTGTCGACGGCGCCCGGTTGACGGGTCCGCCGACAGCGTGGCACGGAGCCGCCCGACGACCGCCCCGGCGTTCGGCGACCGACCGACGAATGACCGAGACACAGCCAGCGACACGTAAGGGAGCCCCGCCGCGATGGCCCGCCGCAGTTCGCAGACCCCGCCGCCCGGAGACTTCGAGGAGCGGATCCTCGACGTCGACGTCGTGGACGAGATGCAGGGCTCCTTCCTGGAGTACGCCTACTCGGTGATCTACTCGCGTGCGCTGCCCGACGCACGGGACGGCCTGAAGCCGGTGCACCGCCGGATCCTGTACCAGGCCAACGAGATGGGCCTGCGCCCGGAGCGCGGGCACGTGAAGTGCGCCCGCCTGGTGGGCGAGGTGATGGGCCGGCTGCACCCGCACGGGGACGCGTCGATCTACGACTCGGTGGTGCGCATGGCGCAGCCGTTCTCGATGCGGCTGCCGCTGATCGACGGGCACGGCAACTTCGGTTCGCTGGGCAACGACGACCCGCCGGCCGCGATGCGGTACACCGAGTCGCGGCTGACGGCCGCCTCGATGGCGATGGTGGAGTCGATCCACGAGGACACCGTCGACTTCGGCCCGAACTACGACGGCAGCGAGCAGGAGCCGCTGGCGCTGCCGGCCGCGTTCCCGAACCTGCTGGTGAACGGCGCGACGGGCATCGCGGTGGGCATGGCGACGAACATGCCGCCGCACAACCTGTCCGAGGTGGTGGCGGCGGCCCGGCACCTGATCAAGCACCCGAACGCCGACCTGGACACGCTGATGCGGTTCGTGCCCGGCCCGGACCTGCCGACCGGCGGGCGGATCGTGGGCCTGTCGGGCATCCGCGACGCGTACGAGTCCGGCCGCGGCACGTTCAAGATCCGGGCGACGACGACGGTGGAGGCGGTGACGGCCCGCCGCAAGGGCATCGTGGTCACCGAGCTGCCGTACAACGTCGGCCCGGAGAAGGTCATCTCGAAGATCAAGGACCTGGTCAACGCGAAGAAGCTCCAGGGCATCGCGGACGTCAAGGACCTGACCGACCGCGAGCACGGGCTGCGGCTGGTCATCGAGGTGAAGAACGGCTTCGTGCCGGAGGCGCTGCTGGAGCAGCTGTACAAGCTGACGCCGATGGAGGAGACCTTCGGCATCAACAACGTGGCGCTGGTGGACGGGCAGCCGCTGACGCTGGGCCTGAAGGAGCTGCTGGAGGTCTACGTCGACCACCGCTTCACCGTGGTGCGCCGGCGCAGCGACTTCCGCCGCCGCAAGCGCGAGGAGCGGCTGCACCTGGTCGAGGGTCTGCTGGTGGCCCTGCTCGACATCGACGAGGTCATCGCGATCATCCGGTCGAGTGACAACGCGCAGCAGGCGAAGGAACGCCTGATGGAGCGCTTCTCGCTGTCGGAGACGCAGACCGCTTACATCCTGGACACCCCGCTGCGGCGGCTGACCCGCTTCGACCGGGTGGAGCTGGAGCAGGAGAAGGAGAAGCTGAACCGCGAGATCGCGGAGCTGACCGAGATCCTGGAGTCGGACACCAGGCTGCGCAGCGTGGTCTCCTCCGAACTGGGCGCGGTGGCGAAGCAGTTCGGGACGGAGCGGCGCACGGTGCTGCTGGAGGCCGGGGCGGTGCCGTCGGCGGCGCTGTCGGTGCCGCTGGAGGTGGCGGACGACCCGTGCCGGGTGCTGCTGTCCTCGACGGGCCTGCTGGCGCGCACCGCGGACGGGGAGCCGTTCGAGGTGTCGGAGAAGCGGGCCAAGCACGACGTGATCGTGTCGGCGGTGCACGCGACGGCGCGGGCGGACATCGGTGTGGTGACGTCCGCGGGCCGGGTGCTGCGACTGCCGGTGATCGACCTGCCGGCGCTGCCGCCGACTCCGTCGCCGACGCTGGCGGGCGGAGCCGCGGCGGGCGAGTTCCTGCGGCTGGAGGCCGAGGAGCGGGTGCTGGCGCTGACCACCCTGGACGAGTCCTCGCCGGGTCTGGCGCTGGGCACCGCGCAGGGCGTGGTGAAGCGGGTGGTGCCGGAGTGGCCGGCGAACAAGGACGAGTTCGAGGTGATCGCCCTCAAGGAGGGTGACGAGCTGGTGGGCGCGGTCGAACTGCGCACCGGCGAGGAGGACCTGGTCTTCATCGCCTCGGACGCCCAGTTGCTGCGCTACCCGGCGGGCCAGGTGCGTCCGCAGGGCCGCCCGGCGGGCGGCATGGCGGGCATCAAGCTGTCGGACGGCGCCCGGGTGCTGTCCTTCACGGCGGTGGACCCGGCGGCCGACGCGGTGGTGGTCTCGGTGGCCACGGCCTCGGGCACGCTCGCCGGTGGCGAGCAGACCTCCTGGAAGGTCACCCCGTTCGAGCAGTACCCGCGCAAGGGCCGCGCCACCGGCGGCGTGCGCTGCCAGCGCTTCCTGCGCGGCGAGGACGGCCTGACCTTCGCCTGGGCCGGAGCCGCCCCGGCCCAGGCCGCCACGGCCAAGGGCGCCCCGGTCGACCTGCCCGAGCGCGACCCGCGCCGCGACGGCTCCGGGACCCCGGTCACCACCCCGAGCGCGGTGGTCGCCGGCCCGGCGTAACGGCTCCCGCCCTCTCCC
>NZ_JBHUAF010000201.1:0-14968 GCF_042789895.1 Kitasatospora sp. NPDC056783 | reverse complement strand
GTGCGGGCCCCTGCGAGTGTGGCTCAGCCCACGGAGGAGTAGGCGATGATGCCGCGGCGGAGGCCGTCGACGGCCTTGCGGGCCGTCTTGCGGAGCTCGGCGTCCTCACCGGCGGCGTCCTGGATCTGCCCGAGGACGTCGATCAGCTGCTTGGTCCAGCGGACGAAGTCGCCGGCCGGCATGTCGGCGTCGCGCAGCACCTGGTCGAGGTTGTGGCCGAGCGCCCAGCGGTAGGCGACCCAGGCGAAGCCCAGGTCGGGCTCGCGCTGGCCGACGCCCTCGGCGGTGTTGATCCGGTGCTGCTCCTCCAGGGCGTCCAGGTGGCCCCAGATCCGGACCATCTTGCCGAGCGCTTCCTTGGCCGCGCCCTCCGGCACCCGGGGGGCGCCGGCGTCGTCGGACTGGCGCGCCTCGTACACCAGCGCCGAGGCGCAGGCGGCAAGTTCGGCGGCGGCCAGGCCGCTCCAGACGCCTTCGCGGATGCACTCGGAGGCGAGCAGGTCGAGTTCGCCGTAGAGCCGGCCGAGCCGCTTGCCGTCGTCGGTGACGGTGTCACCGCTGAGGTAGCCGAGGTCGGTGAGCAGCCCGCAGACCCGGTCGAAGGTGCGGGCGATGGTGTGGGTGCGCGAGCGCATCCGGCGTTCCAGCAACTCGGTGTCGCGGTGCAGCCGGTGGTAGCGCTCGGCCCAGCGGGCGTGGTCCTCGCGGTCGGAGCAGCCGTGGCACGGGTGCTGGCGCAGTTCGGCGCGCAGCCGGGTGATCTCCGGGTCGTCGGCGGCGGCCGCGCGGCCGCGCCGGAACC
The DNA here is from genome assembly GCF_042789895.1 of Kitasatospora sp. NPDC056783. Lineage (NCBI taxonomy): Bacteria > Bacillati > Actinomycetota > Actinomycetes > Kitasatosporales > Streptomycetaceae > Kitasatospora > Kitasatospora sp. NPDC056783. The sequence continues at coordinate 14,166 of NZ_JBHUAF010000201.1, read as the reverse complement.
GGTCGGGCTCCAGGTGGCCGGCCTTGGTGCGCAGCGCCGAGGCGAGGTCGCGCCGGGACTGCGGGCTGCGCGGGTTGAAGGACTTGGGGATGCGCACCCGTTCGATCGCGGCGACCGGGTGCGGGAAGTCGATCATGGCGAGCCGCTTGACCTGCCGCTCGGCGGTGAGCACCACCGGGCGCGGGCCGTCCTGGTAGTCGGGGTGGCGCGGACCGCCCCGGCCGGAGCGGTTGACCGGCGGCAGGCCCGGGTCGAGGACCAGGGCGAGTCCGGCGAACTTGCCGGTGGGGACGTGGATGACGTCGCCCGGCTTGAGCTGCTCGATCGACTCGACGGCGGCCGCGCGGCGCTGGCTGCTGCCCTCCCGGGCGAGCTCGTTCTCGCGGTCCTTGAGCTTGCGGCGCAGCTCCATGTACGCGTCGAAGTCGCCGAGGTGGCAGGTCATCGACTCGCGGTAGCCCTCCAGCCCCTCCTCGTTGCGCTGCACCTGGCGGGCGATGCCGACCACCGAGCGGTCCGCCTGGAACTGGGCGAAGGACGTCTCCAGCAGCTCGCGCGAGCGGTGCCGGCCGAACTGGGAGACCAGGTTGACGGCCATGTTGTACGAGGGCCGGAACGAGGACTTCAGCGGGTAGGTGCGGGTGCCGGCCAGACCGGCCAGCGCCTCCGGGTCGAGGCCGCGCTGCCAGAGCACCACGGCGTGGCCCTCGATGTCGATGCCGCGCCGCCCGGCCCGGCCGGTGAGCTGGGTGTACTCGCCGGGGGTGATGTCGGCGTGGGTCTCGCCGTTCCACTTGACCAGCTTCTCCATGACCACCGAGCGGGCGGGCATGTTGATGCCGAGTGCCAGGGTCTCGGTCGCGAAAACGGCCTTGACCAGGCCCTTCACGAAGAGCTCCTCGACGACCTCCTTGAACCGGGGCAGCATCCCGGCGTGGTGGGCGGCGATGCCGCGCTCCAGCCCGTCCAGCCATTCGAAGTAGCCGAGGACGTGCAGGTCCTCGTCCGGGATGTCGGCGCAGCGCTCCTCGACGACGGCCCGGACCTGGGCGCGCTCGGAGTCCTTGTTGAGCCGCAGCCCGGAGCTGAGGCACTGCTGGACGGCGGCCTCGCAGCCGGCCCGGCTGAAGATGAAGGTGATCGCGGGCAGCAGGCCCTCGGCGTCGAGCCGGTCGATGACGTCCACCCGGCCCGGCGTCCAGACCTTGCCGGGACGGCCGTTGGGCATCGAGCGGCCCCGGCCGCGGCCGAAGCGGTCGCGCGGGTTGCGGTCGAGCTCGGAGCGGGCGAGCCGGACCAGCTCGGGGTTGACGGCCTTGCCCGGGTTCTTCAGGCTGTGCTTGGGGCGGCCGTCCCGGTCCGGGTCGGCGAACAGGTCGTACATCCGGTTGCCGGCCATCACGTGCTGCCACAGCGGCACCGGCCTGGTCTCGGAGACGATCACCTTGGTGCCGCCGCGCACGGTGTCCAGCCAGTCGCCGAACTCCTCGGCGTTGGAGACGGTCGCGGAGAGCGAGACGAGGGTGACCGACTCGGGGAGGTGGATGATGACCTCCTCCCAGACGGCGCCGCGGAAGCGGTCGGCGAGGTAGTGCACCTCGTCCATGACGACGTAGCCGAGGCCGTCGAGGGTGCTGGAGCCCGCGTAGAGCATGTTGCGCAGCACCTCGGTGGTCATGACCACCACGGGGGCGTCGCCGTTGACGGAGTTGTCGCCGGTGAGCAGGCCGACCTTGGCGGCGCCATAGCGCTTGACCAGGTCCCCGTACTTCTGGTTGGAGAGCGCCTTGATCGGCGTGGTGTAGAAGCACTTGCGGCCGGAGGCCAGGGCCAGGTGCACGGCGAACTCGCCGACGATGGTCTTCCCGGAGCCGGTGGGGGCGGCGACCAGGACGCCGGATCCGGCCTCCAGCGTCCGGCAGGCCTCCAGCTGGAAGTCGTCCAGCGGGAAGTCGTACAGCTGCTGGAAGCCGTGCAGGGCGGTGGCCTGCTCCTGGGCCCGGCGACGGCTGGCCGCGTACGCCTCGGCGGGGCTGAGCTCCTGGTCGTCCTGGGGCTCGGGCTGGGGGGTGTTCATCGCCGTCCGGGTGTGGTTGGTGTGATCTCGCATCTCAGCCAGAGGTTACCCGGGAGGGCTGACATCGATAGCACCGTTTTTCGGAGCCGGACGGTCCGCGGCCACTCAAGGCGCTTCTCAGCCCTTGAGCAGCTCCGCCAGCCCGTCCGCCAGCCGCTCGTACTCCCCCGCCCGGTTGTACAGCTGCGCGCTGATCCGCAGCACCCCGCCGCCGGCCCACGGGCGGACGGCGATCCGGGTGCCGAGCCGCTGCCACACCTCGGCCATCAGCGCCCGGACCTGCGCCTCGGTCTCGCCGTGCCCGGCCGGCAGCCGGACGGTGCGCATCCACACCCCGGCCGTCCCGGGCAGCGGCGCCAGGCCGGCCCGCTCGACGAGGGCCCGTCGGCCGTACCCGGCGAGCGCGGTGTTGTGCGCGGCCACCGCCGCGTGGCCGAGCTCGCGCAGCAGCGCGAAGCCGGCCGGGGCGGCCAGCCAGGGCGTGTAGTCACAGGTGCCGCGCCATTCGACGTTGCCCGGGAAGCCCTTGTCGTGCTCCCAGGAGAGGGCCAGCGGGCGCACCCGGCCGGTCCATTCGGGACGGACCGCGAGCACCCCGGTGGCGCGCGGGGCGAAGGCCCACTTGTGGAGGTTGCCGAACCAGAAGTCGGCGTTCGGGTCGATCGGGGCGGGGAACATGCCGGGCGCGTGGGCGCCGTCCACCACGGTGGTCACGCCGCGGGCGCGCAGTTCGGCGAGCAGGGCCGGGCCGGCCACCAGGCGGGCGGTGGGCGAGGTCAGCTGGTCCAGGATCGCGACGGTGGTGCGCTCGTCGACGGCGGCGAGCACCGCCTCGCGGACGGCGTGCTCGTCCGGGGCGTCCAGCGGCACCGGGGCCACCACCACCTCGGCGCCGGTCTCGGCGGCCTTGCGGGCCGCGGCCCGGGTCACCGCGCCATAGCCGTGGTCGGTGACCAGGATTCGGTCGCCGGGCGCGAGCGGGACGCTGTCCAGGGCGATCGCGGCCGCCTCGGTGACGTTGGCGACCAGCGCGAGCCGATCGGGGTCGGTGTCCAGCCCGGCGGCGATCAGGGCCCGGGCGGCGGCGACCCGGGCCGGGAGGTCGGCGAAGAAGCCGTCCGGGTCCCGCTCGTGCTCGACGCGCAGCCGCTCCTGGACCCGCTGGACGGGGACGGGCACGGCGCCGAAGGAGCCGTGGTTCAGGTGGGCGGTCCGCGACGACACGCTGAACAGCCCGTCGGCGGCCGGCAGCGGGGCCGGGGGTTCGGCGGTCCACAGGTCCTCGATCACGGCTTCCTCCGCTGGCCGGCCCGCCGATCACCACGGACCGGCGTGTGACATTTCACATGCCAGGCTAGTGGCCCGACCGTACGCCGCGCGACCACCCCGGCGCGCCCGGCCGCCGGCCCGGCCGCGGACCCGCCGGCGCACCGGCCCCGGCGGCCGTCGCCTGGGCCCTGTTCCCGGCCGCAGGCGGGCCGACCTTCCGGCTGCCGGTGGCCGTCGAGACCGTGGTCGAGCCGCTGGTCCGCGGCACCGGGGCGCTCGTCCTGCACGCCACCGGGCGCACCACCCTCGCCCTCGTGTGCGCCGCGCTGGTGGTGATCGGCGTGCGCCTGGACCACGCCACCCGCTGACGGCCGGACGACACCGCGGTTCCCGGTGCGCCGTACCGCGCGAAGGCCCCGGATCCCCCCGACGAAAAGGGATCCGGGGCCTGCTCAGGGGCCCGCGGCCGCTCAAGCGCCACCCGGGCCTGTCAGGCGCCCCGGCGCCTCAACGCCCCAGGCTGCGGGCCGTGCGCGCGGCGGCGACCGCCCCGACGGCGGCGATCGCGACGATCCCGAAGGCCATGTACCGGGCCGAGTCGACCGGGCGGTCCCCGCCCAGGCTGACCAGGGTGCCGGCCAGCGCCGAGGTCACCGAGATCGCGATCAGCTGGGTGGTGTTGATCGCCGCGGCCGCCTTGCCGCCCTCGGCCGGATCGCCGCTGCTGCGCATCGCGGCGACGCTCAGGTGCGGGAAGGCCAGCCCGATCCCGGTGCCGGCGCCGAACAGCGCCACCGCCCACAGCAGCACCCGCGGCCCAGAGGCGTGCCCGGTCTGCGTCAGCCCGTAGACCAGCAGGCCGGCGAGCAGCACCAGCGGGGCGACCCGGATCGCCAGAGCCCGGCCGCGCGCGGACTCGATCCCGACGCTGAACAGCTGCGCTGTGGTCCAGCCGGCGGAGGTCGTGGCACCGAGGAACCCGGCCATCAGCGGGCCGAGGCCGCCCAGTTGCTGGCCGAACAGCGGGATGAAGTTCTCCGCGACCACGCCCGCGCAGAGCACCGCGACGGTCAGGTAGAGCCACTTCAGCGGGCTTCCGGCCCGGTACGTCCGCTGCGGCAGCACCGTCGCGGCCCCGCGCCGCTCGGCCGCCACGAAGCCGATCAGCAGCGCCAGCCCGGCGAGCAGGCAGACCGCCGTCGGCCAGCCGCTCGGCACGGTCGAACTGACGCTGAAAGCGGCCGCCGCCAGGGTGAGCAGCAGCAGCGAGGCCAGCGGCACCGGGCCGCTGCCCTGCCCCGCGCCGGAGCGCCCTGGCAGCACCCGGCGGGCCAGCCCCGCCAGCACCAGCGCGGCGACCAGCAGCAGCCCGTAGCCCCAGCGCCAGGCCCCGAGTTGGGCGAACAGCCCGCCGAGCGACGGCCCGACCAGGGTGCCGACGCCCCACATCGCGGAGACCAGCCCGGCGCCCCGGGTCCACAGCCGCTCCGGCAGCGCGCTGCGGATCACCGCGTAGCCGAGCCCGGACAGGAGTCCGCCGCCGAGCCCCTGCACCACCCGGCCGAGGATCAGCGCCGCCATCGACGGGCTGAGCGCGTTGACCGCGGCGCCCGCGCCGAACACCAGGAAGCCCAGGACGTAGGCGCGGGCGGCGCCGAGCCGGTCCAGCAGCCGGCTGACCAGCATCGAGGCGATGACGGCGGCCATCAGGAAGCCGGTGGCCACCCACGCGTAGTACCGCTCGCCGCCGATTTCGCCGACGATCGAGGGCATCAGCGCGGCGGTGAAGTAGAGGTTCATCGCGTACAGCGCGACGCCGCCCGCCAGGATCGAGGCGGAGGCGGCGTACCGGCGGGAGAAGAGTTCGCCCCACCCGCCGGAGGATCCGCCGGACGGCGACTCCGCCGGGTAACTGCCCAGCTCGGCATGGTCGGTACCGTTCTTCACGGCTGATGATTCGGTCACGTCCGGTACGCTAGGACTTCAAGATAACTTGAAGTCAAGGAGTCGGCATGACCACCGCCCCGGTCGATCTGCTGAGCGTCGGCGAGGTGGCCCGGCGGGCCGGCATCGCCACCTCGGCGGTGCGCTTCTACGAGGACCAGGGGCTGATCTCCTCCGAGCGCACCGCGGGCAACCAGCGGCGCTACCGGCGGCACGTGCTGCGCCGGATCTCGCTCATCCTGGTCGCCAAGCGGCTCGGCATCCCGCTCGCCGAGGTAGCCGAGGCCTTCACCGGGCTGCCGGAGGACCGGATGCCGGCCAAGCACGACTGGGAGCGCATCTCCCGGCACTGGGCCGAGCAGCTGCGCACCCGCCGGATCGAGCTGGAGCGGCTGGAGGGCGAGCTGACCGGCTGCATCGGCTGCGGCTGCGTGTCGCTGCGCCGCTGCCGGGTGCTCAACCCGGGCGACGAACTGGCCGCCGAGGGCCCGGGGCCGCGTCTGCTGCTGCCGGAGGAGGGGCCGTCGCCCGCCGAGGAGTGAGTCGGGGAGCGCGGGGGTCGGGGAGCGCGGGGGTCGGGGAGCGCGGGGGTCGGGGAGCGAGGGGGTCGGGGAGCGAGGGAACGGCCCGGCCGGACGCGGCCCTCGCAGGGTTCCCCGCCGCGTCCGACCGGGGGTCTCGGTGTCCGGCCCGGCCCTCAGGGACGGGTCGGACGGGATGGCGCGCCGTACGGCACACTCCCACGGCACCAGGCGGCACACTCGACGGCGCACCGCATGATCAGTAACATAGTAATGTGAAATTGCACAGCGCAAGAGGTGGCGCCATCCGTTACCGAGCTGTGTCCGTGCCCCCGCATCCCCCCAGCCCCGTCTAGGAGTTCACCGGTGACCCTGCCCCCGACCGGCCTGAACACCGGGAGCCACGACCTCCCGGTCTCCCCCGCCCTCGCCTCGTTCATGGGCGCCCACTGGACCGCCACCCCGCTCCCCGCCGACCGGCGCGTCCCCGGCTACGACCGCTTCCCCGGCCGCCGCGCCCGGCTCTCCGCCGCCTTCCCCGGCGAGCGGCTGATCGTCCCGGCCGGCCGGCTCAAGGTCCGCTGCAACGACCTCGACTACCGCTTCCGCCCGCACAGCGCGTACGTCTGGCTCACCGGCCTCACCGGCGAGGACCAGGCCGACCACGTCCTGGTCCTCGAACCGGCCGGCCCCGAAGGCCACGAGCCGGTCCTCTACCTGCGCCCCCGCTCCCCGCGCGACGGCGGCGAGTTCTACCGCGACCGCCGCTACGGCGAGTTCTGGGTCGGGGCCCGGCCCGACCTCGCCGAGGCGGCCCGGCTCACCGGAGTGCGCACCGAACACCTCGACGACCTCGGCAAGCTGCTCTCCGGCCCGCAGCCGCCGACCCGGGTCCTCGCCGACACCGACCCGCTGGTCGACGAGGCCACCGAGCGGCGCGGGCCGTCCGCGCGGGACGGCGAACTGGCCGCCGTCCTCTCCGAGTTGCGCCTGGTCAAGGACGAGTGGGAGATCGGCCAGCTGCAACTGGCCGTCGACCACACCACCACCGGCTTCGAGGACGTCGTCCGCGCCCTGCCCACCGCGCTGCGCCACCACCGCGGCGAACGCTGGATCGAGGGCGTCTTCGACCTGCGCGCCCGCGCCGAGGGCAACGGCACCTCCTACACCACCATCGCCGCCTCCGGCGCCCACGCCTGCGTCCTGCACTGGATCCGCAACGACGGCGCCCTCGACCCGAACTCCCTGCTGCTGCTGGACGCCGGCGTCGAGACCGACACCCTCTACGCCGCCGACATCACCCGCACCCTCCCGCTCAGCGGCACCTTCACCCCGGTCCAGCGCCAGGCCTACGACCTCGTCCTCGCCGCCCAGAGCGCCGGCATCGCCGCCCTGCGCCCCGGCGCCCGGTTCCGCGACTTCCACCGCGCGGCGATGCGGGTGATCGCCGAGGGCCTCGCCGACTGGGGCGTCCTGCCCGTGTCCGCCGAGGAGGCCCTCGCCGAGGACAACGGCCTGTACCGCCGCTACACCCTCTGCGGCAGCGGCCACATGCTCGGCCTCGACTACCACGACTGCGCCAAGTCCCGCGCCGACCGCTACGTCGACGGCACCCTGGAGGAGGGCATGGTCCTCACCGTCGAACCCGGCCTCTACCTCCAGCCCGACGACGAGACCCTCCCCGCCGAACTCCGCGGCCTCGGCATCCGCGTCGAGGACGACCTGGTCATCACCGAGGACGGCGCCCGCCTGATGTCCGGCGCCCTGCCCAGGGCGGCCGCGGACATCGAGTCCTGGATGGCCGCCCTGCTCGGCTGAGGCGGCAGCGGACGATCAAGCCGCCTTGATCGTCCGCCCCCCGCCGGACGGCACGTCCGCCCCCGGCGGGCTACCCCCGCGCCGCCCGCCACAGCTCCGTGACGATCGCCTCCGCCGGCCCGGACCGCGCCAGGTGGTGCGCCGTGCCGGCCCAGAGGTGCATGGCGTCGGTGTCGCCCCGGCGGGCGGCGGCGGTGCGCAGGGGGGCGGTGAGGTGGTGGACCTCGGGGTAGGCCGCCGGGGCGTACGGGCCGTAGCGGTCGATGAAGGCGTTGCGCAGGCCGCGGGCCGGGCGGCCGGTGAAGGCCCGGGTGACGGCCGTCTCCGGAAGCTCGGTGAGCGCCGCCCGATGCGCGGCCGAGGCGCCGGACTCGTCCGCCCGCAGCAGCGCCGTGCCCAGCTGCACCGCCACCGCCCCCGCCCGCAGCGCCGCAGCGACGGCCGGGCCGTCGCCGAGCCCGCCGGCGGCGACCAGCGGCAGCGCCGTCACCTCCCGTACGGCGGGCAGCAGTTCGAGCAGCGGCAGCTCTCCCGGCCGGTCCGTCACCCGGTGGGTGCTCCGGTGCCCGCCCGCCTCCGGGCCCTGCACGCACAGCGCGTCCATCCCGAGGGCCTCCGCCGCCCGCGCCTCCCCCGGCGTGGTGACGGTGGCGATCTGGGTCGTCCCGGCGGCCCGCAGCGCCGCCGCCTCCGCCGCCGTCGGCAGCCCGAAGGTGTACGACACCACCGGCACCGGGTCCGCGAGCAGCAGGGCGAGCTTGGCCTCCCAGCCGTCCCGGTCCGGCCCGATCTCCTCCGGCAGCGCCACGCCCCACCGCTCGGCCTCGGGCCGCAGCCGCTCCCGGTAGGCGTCGACCACCGCGCGGTCCGCGGGCGCGCCCGGCACGAAGAGGTTCACCCCGTACGGCCGGTCGGTCGCCTTCCGCACGGCGGCGATCTGCTCGGCCAGCGCCTCGACGGTCTTCATCCCGGCGGCCAGGAACCCCAGCCCGCCGGCCCGGTTCACCGCCGCGGCCAGCTCGGGCGTCGAGGGGCCGCCCGCCATCGGGGCGGCGATCACCGGTACGGCGAGATCGTCGAGTCGGACGGGCATCGGGCGCTCCTCACACTGCCACCGGCACGGAACACCCTCACCCTACGCTCAGCGGATCAGCCCCCGCCGCCGCGCCTCCCGCACCGCCGCGGTGCGCGAGTCCACCCCCAACTTGGTGTAGATGTGCACCAGATGGGACTTCACCGTCGCCTGGCTCAGGTGCAGCCGCTGGCTGACCTGCTGGTTGGTCAGCCCGTCCGCGACCAGCCCCAGCACCTCGGTCTCCCGGGCGCTGAGCGCCGCCGCCGGCGTCCGCATCCGCTCCAGCAGCCGGTCCGCCACGCTGGACGCGAGCGCGCTGCGCCCGGCCGCGGCGGCCCGTACGGCCTGGGCCAGTTCCTCCGGCGGCGCGTCCTTCAGCAGGTAGCCGGTGGCGCCCGCCTCCAGGGCCGGCAGGGTGTCCGCGTCGGTGTCGTAGGTGGTGACGACCAGCACCCGGGGCGCGCCCGCCCTGGCGGTGATCGCCGCCGTGGCCTGCGCCCCGGTCATCGCCGCCCCCGGCCCGAACCGGAGGTCCATCAGCACCACGTCCACGCCCGGCTCCGCCGCCAGCTCGACGGCCCGCTCGGCGGTGGCCGCCTCCGCCACGATGGCGAAGTCCGGCTCGCACTCCAGCACCGCCCGCAGTCCGGCCCGCACCACCGGGTGGTCGTCGGCGATCAGCAGCCGGATCACGAGGCCGCCTCCGGGCCGACCGGCAGCTGTACCGCCACGGTCGTCCCCTGCCCGGGCGCCGACTCCACCGTGAAGCCGCCGCCGAGCGCCCGCGCCCGGGCCCGCATCGAGGGCAGCCCGAATCCGCCGTCCCCGCCGGTGCGGCCCGCGACCGCCGCCGGGTCGAACCCGGCCCCGTCGTCGAACACGTCCAGCGCCACTTCGCCCTCCATGTAGCTGAGAGTCACCTCGGCGCGCGCGGCCCCCGCGTGCCGGACGGTGTTGCCGAGCGCCGACTGCGCGATCCGCAGCAGCGCGACCTCCTGCGCGGCCGGCAGCCGGACCGGGCGGCCGGAGACGTGCAGGTGGACGGGCAGCGCGCCGTGCGCCGTCGTCGTCGCGCACAGCCGTTCCAGCGCGACCGGCAGCGGATCGCCGTCCAGCGCGGGCGGGGTGAGCGCCCGGACGAAGCTCCGGGCCTCCTCCAGGTTGTCCTGGGCGGCCTGCCGCGCCTGCTCGACGTACCCGGCGGCGGCCTCGGTTCGCTCGGGCAGGGCCCGCTGGGCCGCCCGCAGCAGCAGTTGGATGGAGCTGAGGCCCTGCGCGAGGGTGTCGTGGATCTCCCGGGCGAGCCGCTCGCGCTCGGCGAGCACCCCGGCCGCGTGGTGCGCGGAGGCGAGGTCGGCACGGGCGGCGGTCAGCTCGTCGATCAGCCGGCGCCGCTCCTCGCTCTCCCGGTACAGCGCCTGGTAGCCGAGCACGGTGGCGGTGGCGACGGCCGCGCCGAGCGCGGGCCCGATCGAGGCGGCGAGGCTGAAGCTGTGCTGGTGCCAGGACCACGCGGCGATCGCCGCGGCGGCGGTCAGCCCGACGGCCACCGGCCCGCCGCGCCGCCCCAGCAGGTGCAGTTCCAGGAAGTACAGCGGGAACGCCAGCCAGACCCCGTCCTGGGTGGCGAGCAGCACGCCCGCCCAGGTGACGCCGAGCAGCGCCAGCCAGAGCGCGGCCGCCCGGCGCGAGCGGCGGACGGCGGCCAGCTGCGGCCCGACGGTGTAGACGGCGGCCATCGCGGTGGCCGCGGCGGCGACGGCGGCCGGATCGCCGCCCCGCTCGGCGAAGACGGCCCGGGCGACGGCGAGCGCCAGCAGGCCCGCCACGAGCAGGTGCAGGCAGACCTGGAGGACGCGGGCGACGGGGGTGGTTCTGGATCGTTCGGTCGCCATCCGTCCAGGTTAAGTTCTGCGCCCGGCGCACGGCATCAATCAAAAGGTTGAACTCGGCGTCTGCCCTTTGATGCCCAGGATGCAATCCCCGGCGCGATGCCTCCGGGGCCCTCGATCCACGACGGTGGAAGCGTCGGAAAGTCCACCCCTCGGGAAAGGCCCATCGTTGTTCGTCGCCTGGAGGGACCTGAGGTTCGCCAAGGGCCGGTTCGCCCTGATGGGGACCGTCATCGTGCTGATCACCGTCCTGGTCGGCCTGCTGTCCGGACTGACCGCCGGGCTCGGCCGCCAGAACATCTCCGCCATCACCGGCCTGTCCGCCGACCACCTGGTGTTCGGCAGACCGGCCGAAGGGCAGAAGCTCTCCTTCACCGACTCCCAGGTCACCCCCGACCAGTGGCAGGCCTGGGCCCGCGAGCCCGGCGTCACCTCCGCCCAGCCGCTCGGCATCACCACCACCAAGGCCGCCGCCGGGAAGCGCACCGCCGCGCTCTCCGCCTTCGGCGTCCCGGACGGCTCCGGGCTCGCCCCGCGGGGCGCCCTGATCGCCCCCGGCCAGGCGGTGCTGTCCAGGACCGCCGCCGAGAACCTGGGCGGCCTCGCCCCCGGCGCCGACTTCACGCTGGCCGGGCACCCCCTGCGGGTCGCCGCTGTCGAGGGCGACGCCGCGTACAGCCACACCCCGGTGATCTGGACCAGCCTCGGCGACTGGCAGCAGGCCGCGCCCGGCGGCGCCGGCCACGCCACCGTCATCGCGCTCGACACCGCGAAGGGCGCCGACCTCGCCGCCGCCGACGCCCGCCACGGGACCGAGACCCGCACCCGCGACGACGCACTCGCCGCGATCGGCTCCTACACCTCGGAGAACGGCTCCCTCCAGCTGATGCGCGGCTTCCTGTTCGCCATCTCGGCCCTGGTGATCGGCGCGTTCTTCACCGTCTGGACGATCCAGCGCAGCGGCGACATCGCCGTCCTCAAGGCCCTCGGCGCCTCCACCCGCTACCTGCTGCGCGACGCCCTCGGCCAGGCCGTCCTCCTGCTGGTGCTCGGCACCGTCCTCGGCACCGCGATCGCCCTCGGCGCCGGCTCGCTGATCGGCTCCGCCGTCCCCTTCGTGCTGGACGCCCCGACCCTCCTGCTGCCCGCCACCGTCATGATCGCCCTCGGCGCGATCGGCGCGGCCCTGTCCATCCGCCGGATCACCTCCGTCGACCCGCTGACCGCCCTGGGGAGCGCCCGATGAGTCTCGTGCTCGACCGCATCACCCTCACCTACCCGGACGGCGACGGCCGGCTCACGGCCCTCGACCAGGTCTCGCTGACCGTCCCCAAGGGCTCGGTCACGGCCGTCGTCGGCCCCTCCGGCTCCGGCAAGTCCAGCCTGCTGGCGGTGGCCGCCACCCTGATCGGCCCGGACTCCGGGCAGGTCGTCATCGACGGCACCGACACCGCGGGCCTCGACCGGGCCGACCTCACCGCGCTGCGCCGCACCAGGATCGGCATCGTCTTCCAGCAGGCCAACCTGCTGCCCTCGCTCACCGCCGCGGAGCAGTTGCAGGTGATGGCCCACCTCGACGGCCGCTCCCCGCGCTCCGCCCTGCCCCGCGCCCTGGAACTCCTGGACGCCGTCGGGCTGCGCGACCAGGCCGCCCGCCGCCCGCACCAGCTCTCCGGCGGCCAGCGCCAGCGGGTCAACATCGCCCGCGCCCTGATGAACGACCCCACCGTGCTCCTGGTGGACGAACCCACCAGCGCCCTCGACCACGAACGCGGCGCGGCGGTCCTGGACCTGCTCACCGACCTCACCCACCGCCGGGCCACCGCCACCGTCCTGGTCACCCACGACCGCACCCACCTGACGGCCGTCGACCAGATCGCCGAGGTCCGGGACGGCCGGCTGACCCTGCCCGCAGCGGCGGTCTGACCTACTTCTTGGCCGTCAGCACGTCGTCCACCGAGAGCGTCACCGACGCGCCGATCGACTCCGGCAGGGTGAAGGACTGCCCGGGGTGGTGGACGGCGTGCACCCGGTACTCGCCGTCCTCGGGGTCGGTCAGCACCATCACGCGCTGGTTCGTCCGGTCCACGATGACGTAGACGGGAACCCCTGCTGACGCATAGGCAGCGGGCTTCTTCTTCAGGTCGTCGCCAAAGTCGGAGGAGGTCACCTCCAGCACCAGGCGAAAGACCGCCGGGTCGTAGCAGTTGTGCTCGATCAACCGATCATCGCTGTACGCGTCAAGGATCGACAGGTCGGGGATCGCGAAGTCGGACGGGCCGCCCGGCAGCCAGATGCCCACGTTCTGGAGGACCTCGGCTTCGTCCTCGTCGAGACCGGCGGCGAACAGCGTGCGCATGAGCCTGGTCAGCGATCGGCCGTGCTTGATGTTCGGTGGCGGCGTCACGGTGATCTGGCTCCCGATGATCTCGACCCGATAGCCAGGGAACTGCTCGGAAATCAGTTCGGCGGCTTCGAGCAGCGTCGGCTGCTCCATGGGCTCTTCCACTGCTGCGGCGGACATGGAATTCCTCCTGGCTGCCGATGTCGAGAACATCATCGTAGGGCCCGGGCACCTTCCGGCGCCTGATCCCCGCCCTTCACCCGAACGGGCGGTTCGGTCCCTACCGGGAGCGCAGCCGCAGCACCGGGGGCTCCGGTTCGGCGGACTTCTCCTCGCCGGCCCACAGGGAGCGGACGTGGCTGAGGTGGCGGGTCATGCAGGCCTCCGCCGCCTCCGCGTCGCCGGAGAGCATCAGGTCCAGCAGCTCCAGGTGCTCCTCCGCCGAGGAGACCAGCTGCCCCAGCTCGTCCAGCCGCGTCAGCCCGTACAGCCGGGACCGCTTGCGAAGGTCCCCGACCACGTCGACCAGCCGGGAGTTGCCGGCCAGCCCGAGCAGGTCCAGGTGGAACTGGCGGTCGGCCTCCAGGTAGCCGATCAGGTCGTGCTTGCGCGCCGCCGCGACGATCGCCTCGGCCTGCGGGCGCAGCCGCTCCAGCTGCTCCTCGGTGGCGGTGCGCGCGACCCGGCCGACGGTCGGGACCTCGATCAGGGCGCGGATCTCGGTGTAGTCGTCCAGGTCCCGCTCGGTGAGCTCGGTGACCCGGAAGCCCTTGTTGCGGACGGCCTCGACCAGGCCCTCGCGGGTGAGGTCGAGCATGGCCTCGCGGACCGGGGTCGCGGAGACGCCGAAGTCGGCGGCGAGCGCGGGGGCGGAGTAGACGACGCCGGGGCGCAGTTCGCCGGAGATCAGGGCCGCCCGGAGTGCGTGGGCGACCTGGTCGCGAAGCCGCTCCTGGACGGAGATCAGGGTGCGGGATTTGAGGTCGGCCATGGTGTTCCTCCGGATGGGTGCAGAACACCAGCGTACAATGTCACGTTACGTTGCGTACGCAACCGTCAGTGATTCGAGCACCCGTCGGCCCGGCCCCGCGACACCCAAAAGCCGTGGTGGCGGCGGCCCGCGGCCCCGGGGGCGGCCCGCGCCGCCCGCGCCGCCCCCCCCCCCCCGCGCGGAGCCCCCCGGAGATACGCCCACCCGGGGGGCCACGAGGGCCCCCCCGGGCCCC
>NZ_JBHUAF010000200.1:0-15012 GCF_042789895.1 Kitasatospora sp. NPDC056783 | reverse complement strand
CCCTCAGTTCCCGTCGGTCACCCGGTGGCCGTACCGGAAGAGCGGCCCACGGGTGTCGAAGGGCACGTCCTCGCGGGACTCGGCGACGGCGGCGTCCGAGATGGGCAGGTCGAACGGGAGGCTCCCGGTCATCGGGCCGCGCCCGAGGGCGGCGTCCAGCACCACCTCGTCCGCCGCGCCGAACTCCCCGATCAGCAGGGCCGCGTACGGGGCGATCGGGGTGAGCACGGCGGGCCGCTCCAGCTGGGCGACGACCACCGTGGGCACGACGGCCGCCAGCGCGGCGACCCGGTCGACCTCGGCCTGCTCGAACTCCAGCGTGCCGCCGTGGAAGTGCCGCTCCAGCATCCCCTCGCGCCGCTCGTACGGGGTGGCGAGGCGGACGACGGCGAGGTCGGCCCGCGCCGGGTCCTCGACGACGGTGCCGTACCCGGCGGCGACGGCCGGGTCGACGCCCTCGACGTACAGCCGCGATCCGGCCCGCGGGCTCCCCGCCAGGTGGACCAGGGAGCGGCGCTGGACCTCGACGCCGAGCGCCCGGCCGTCCGGGGTGCCGACCAGGTCGGCGGCCGCGTCCGGGTCGACGTACGGGTCGTCGAACAGGCCGAGGCGGAACTTGTCGCGCAGGATGCGGCGCACCGACTCGTCGAGCCGGGCCTCGGTCACCGCGCCGGAGCGCACGGCGCCCAGGATCAGCTCCGGGTCGGTCTCGCCGCCGAGCTGGTCGGCACCGGCCTCCAGGGTGAGCACCACCTGCTCGGCGACGGACAGTTCCTCGACGCCCCAGTGCCGCGGCGGCAGGGCGACCAGACCGGGGATCTCCATGCCGGTGATGGCGTTGAAGTCGGTGCAGACCACGCCGTCGAAGCCGTACTCGCCGCGCAGCAGGCCGGTGATGACGTCCCGGTTGAAGTTGGCGCCGACCTCGGTGAGGCCGCTGCCGGAGGGGATCGCGTAGGCGGGCATGATCTGCGCGGTGCCCGCCGCGAAGGCGGCCTCGAAGGGGCGCAGGTGGGTCTTGAACTCGCCGCCGGGGTAGACCAGTCGGCGTCCGGCCGCGAAGTGCGAGTCCTCGCCGCCGGCCTGCGGGCCGCCGCCGGGGAAGTGCTTGGTCATGCAGGCGACGCTGTCCGGGCCGATCCGCTCGCCCTGGAGGCCCTGGATGTAGGCGGTGATCATGCGCGAGGCGCGCTCCGGGTCCTCCCCGAAGGTGCCGCTGATCCGGGCCCAGCGGGGCTCGGTGGCGAGGTCGGCCATCGGGTGGATGGCGACCCGGATGCCGACCGCGCACAGCTCGCGGCGGATCAGGTCGGCGTAGCGGCGCACCAGTTCGGCGTCGTCGGTGGCGGCGAGGCCGATCGGCTCGGGCCCGGTGCTGAAGCCGCCGCCGGCGAAGGCGGTGGCGGGGTTGGTGGTGAAGCCGTGCCGGGGGTCGGAGGCGAGGGTGACCGGGATGCCGAGGCGGGTGGCCGCCGCGAGGTCCTGGACGTGGTTGTTCCACTCCGCCATGGTGCGGGCGTCGGGGACGGACATCATGCCGAAGGCGGTGAGCCCGCGCTCGGTGATGAGGTGGTCGCCGGACGGGAAGGGGCCCTGGTTGCCGGGGAGCATCCGGCCGTGCAGCATCTGCGCGGCCTTCTCCTCCACCGTCATCCGGCCGAGCAGGTCCTCGACCCGCTCCTCGGCGGGCAGCCGCGGGTCCTCGTAGGGCTCCATGGTGCCGTTGTGGTTGAGGTCGCGGAACGGGGTGCCGTCGGTGTGCCGCAGCAGGGGCGCCGTCATGCCGTCACCTCGACGGCTTCGGTGCGGGCGGCGGTCGACGCGGCGTCCGGGGCGGCGGCCTTGGCGCGGAAGGCCTCGATGGTCTCGGTGGTGACTCCGCAGGAGGCCAGGAAGCCGGCGGCGTCGCCGTACTTGGCGTGGACCGCGGCGAGGAAGCCGCTCATCGCCCCGGCGGGGGCCTCCAGCAGCGGGGCGGGGACGACCAGGCGGCCCGCCTCGACCTCGTTGAGGGCGGAGCGGTTGCGGTCGGCCAGGCCCGCCCAGATCTGCTGGATCGCCTCGTTGGTGCGGGCGTAGTCGGTGACGATCTCCTCGGCGGGCACCCCGACGAGTTCCAGCAGCAGCGCGGTGAGCAGCCCGGTGCGGTCCTTGCCGGCGGCGCAGTGCACCAGCGCCCCGCCGGGGCGGACGGTGGCCTCGACGGCGGCGGCGACGGCCCGCGGCGCGGACTCGGCCATCAGCAGGTAGAAGGCGCCCAGGTCCTCGGCGGTGGTCATGGTCCGCATGGCCTCGGCCAGTTCGTCGTTGGTCGGCTCGATCCGGGCGGCGACCACGGTGACGCCGGCCGCCTCGACGGCGGCCCAGTCCTCGGGGCTGCTCTCGGCTTCGCCCCGGAGGTCGACGATGGTGGTGACACCGGCCTCGCGCAGCTGGGCGACGACGGCCTCGTCGGCGGCGGGGAAGGGCTGGGCGGAGCGGAACAGCGCGCCGGGGCGGATCCACCGGCCGTCGGGGTCGGCGAGGGTGGCGGGGTCGCGGAAGTTGACCAGGGACATGCGGGGGCCTTTCAGGAATTGCGAAGGGTGTGGCACAAGCGCGCGGCGAACCGCGCAGGGGGAGGAAAAGGGCGTGCGGTGCCGTACGGACGGCCTGCGGCGCGCCCGGGAGAGGGGGGAGAGGAAGGGTCAGCCCGCGGTGACGAGCACGTCCCGGTAGGCCTTGACCCAGTCGGCCAGCGTTCCGCCGCTCTCCTGGCCGATCAGCACGTGGCGCCGCACGATGCCGCCGAACAGCGCGCCGAAAGCCGTCGGGCGCAGGTCGACGGCCGGATCGACGCCGAGCCGCTCCGCGGCGATGGCGACGGTGCGTCCGGTGAAGGCGTCGATGACGACCAGGGCGTAGTTGTGCACCGAGTGGACGTCGAGCAGGTCCCGGCGCAGCCGGCGGCGGCGCTCGGTGTGCTCGACGGGCTCCTCCAGCCGGCCACCGGTGACGGTCAGGGCGTGTTCGAGCGCGGCCCAGAGCGGGAGTTCGGCGGGGGCGGCGGCGAAGACGTCGAGCACGACGTGGCCGAAGTCCCAGCCGAACAGCAGGGCCTCCTTGGCCGGGTAGTAGCGGAAGAAGGTGCGGTGGGCGACGTCGGCGCGGCGGCAGATCTGGTCCACGGTGGTGCGCTCGAAGCCCTGTTCCTCGAAGAGGTCGAGCGCCGCCGTGCGGATGCTGTCGCGGGTGCGCGCCTTCTTGCGGTCGCGCATGCCCGGCTCCGCCACGGTGTCCGTCCCCTGCATCGTTCTTCCGTTTCCTCTCGGTGAGTTGATCGGGTGTGGCCGCCGCCGAGGGGGCGGCTGTCAACACCGAATCACGTCCGACCGTGCTCGCTCAAGGCGAGCGCCGACTCTTCCGATCTTCGTCATCTGAAATTTGCACAACTGCCTTTTGGCAGTACTGCCACTTCCGGAATGGTGTGGGACGTCGGCGGCCACTCCCCCTGGCCGCCCCCACTTCCCCCGAACCGAGGAACCATGAAGCGCCACTACCTCCTGGCATCGGCGGCCCTGACCGCCGCGCTCGCCCTGACCGCCTGCTCCGCCTCCGACGACGCGCTGTCCGGCGGCGGCGCGACCGGGAACACCGCCGGTGCGGCGAGCGACGGGCCGGCGGTCGACGGCGGCACCCTCAAGATCGGCCTGGACCGGCCGTTCACCAAGCTCGACCCCGCCGACGCCACCCTGACCTCGATGCCGATGATGGTCCTCGCCAACGCCCTGTACGACCCGCTGATGGTCAACGGCGACAACGGCACCGTGCAGCCGTACCTCGCCAAGTCCTTCACCTCCGACGCGGACGCCACCGTCTGGACCCTCGACCTGCGCGAGGGCGTCGCCTTCAGCGACGGCAAGCCACTGGACGCCCAGGCCGTCGCCGACCACGTGGCCCGGCTCGCCAAGCCGGAGAGCAGGTGCGGCTGCGCCGTCGACGCGGCCGCCATCGCGAGCACCACCGTCACCGGGCCGACCACGGTCACCTTCACCCTCAAGGCACCCGACGCCGCCTTCCCGAACCTGTTCACCCGCTCCCTCGGCTACGTCTCCGAAGCCCCGGCCGGCGACTCCCCCGCCGTCGGCTCCGGCCCGTACACCGTGGAGAGCGTGCAGCCCGGAGTCTCCGTCACCCTCACCCGCAACCCGGCGTACTGGGGCGGCAAGGGGCACGCCGACAAGCTCGTCTACCGGGTGCTGTCCGACGCCGACAGCCGCTACCAGTCGCTGCGCTCCGGCGACACCGACCTGATCTGGACCGAGACGCCCGGCCAGCTCAAGCAGGCCGCCGCCGACGGGCTGCGCGCCGCCACCGGGCCCGGCTCCACCAGCACCGTCCTGTTCAACACCAAGGCGGCGCCCTTCGACGACGTGCGGGTGCGCCAGGCGGTGCGGTACGCGATCGACCGCGAGGCCCTGGAGAAGGTCGTCTACCTCGGCCAGGGCTCCGTCTCGGACGGCCCGATCGGCTCCCGCTCCCCGTACCGCGCCACCGCCGCGTACCCGGCCCGTGACGTGGCCAAGGCCCGCGCCCTGCTCGCCGAGGCCGGCCACCCCGACCTCTCCTTCGAGTACCTCGTCGACAGCCGCCCCGAAGGCCAGCAGCGCGCCACCGTGCTCCAGCAGATGCTCGGCGAGGCCGGGATCAAGATGACCGTCAAGCCGCTCGACCCGGCCGGCCTGGGCACCGCGATGATGCAGCGCAAGTTCCAGGTGATGGACTTCGTCACCAGCCTGTTCGGCGACACCGACACCGCGCTCGGCAGCCTCTACGGCCCCACCGCGCCCTACAACTTCACCGGCTGGTCCGACCCGGAGGCCGAGAAGGCGATCACCGAGGGCCGCGCCTCCACCGACGCCGCCAAGCGGTCGGCCGCCTACGACCACGCCGCCCAGCGGGTCGTCGGCGAGGTGCCGATGGCCTTCCTCACCGAGAACACCGTCGGCTACCTCGCCACCGCCAAGGTCGGCGGCCTGCCCGACCTTTCCAAGCGCACCGTCCTCAGCGTCTCCCCCGCCACCCTGTGGGAGAAGCGATGACGCCCCGCGCCCGCACCGCCCTGCGGTACGGCGGACAGGCCGGACGCGCCGCGGCCGTCCTGCTGCTGGTCGCCCTCGCCGCCCTCTCCCTGCCCAAGCTGATGCCCGGCTCGCCCGCCGTCGCCGCCCTCGGCCCGACCGCCACCCCCGAGCAGATCTCCGCGTACGAGGCCAAGCTCGGCCTGGACCGCGACGTCTTCTCCGCCACCTGGCAGTGGATCGTCGACGCCCTGCACGGCGACCTCGGACACTCGCTGTCCACCGGGGCCGCCGTCACCACCGAACTGGGCCACCGCATCCCGGTCACCCTCGAACTGTTCCTCGCCGCCCAGGTGGTGGCGCTCTCCATCGCCGTGCCCGTCGCCCTGATCTCCGCCTGGCGGCCCGGCGGCACCTTCGACAGGATCGCCACCGCCGGCACCTTCGGCTGGCTCGCCGTCCCCGGCTTCGCCCTCGGCCTGCTGCTGATCTGGGTCGCCGCCGTCCAGCTGCGCTGGCTGCCCGCCACCGGCTGGACGCCGTTCACCGAGG
The DNA here is from genome assembly GCF_042789895.1 of Kitasatospora sp. NPDC056783. NCBI lineage: Bacteria > Bacillati > Actinomycetota > Actinomycetes > Kitasatosporales > Streptomycetaceae > Kitasatospora > Kitasatospora sp. NPDC056783. The sequence continues at coordinate 9,400 of NZ_JBHUAF010000200.1, read as the reverse complement.
GCCCGGCCGAGAACCTGCGCCACCTGGTACTGCCCGCGCTCACCCTCGGCCTCACCGAGGCCGCCGTGTTCACCCGCACCCTGCGCGGACAGCTCCTCGACACCCTCGACCAGCCGTACATCGCCGCCGCCCGCAGCCGCGGCATGAGCACCACCAAGCTGCTGCTGCGCCGCGCCCTGCGGCCCTCCAGCCTCCCGCTGGTGACCCTGATCGGGATCGGCATCGGGACCTCGCTCGGCGGCTCGGTGCTGGTCGAGTCGCTGTTCGCGGTGCCCGGCGTCGGCAGCCTGGCCTCCGCCGCCATCGCCGGCCGGGACTTCCCGGTCGTCCAGGCCGTGGTGGTGGTCAGCGCCGTCGGCGTGGTCGCGGCCACCTTCGCGGTCGACCTGCTGTACCGCACGATCGACCCGAGGATCGCCCATGAGCACCGCTGAGACCACTGAGACCGCCACCGTGACCGCCTCGACCGCCGGAGCGGCGCGCACCGCCCGCCGCCGCCCGCCCGTCGGCGTGCTCGCCGCCGCGGCCTGGCTGGCCGTGATCGCCCTCGCCGCCCTGCTGCTGCCCCTGCTGCCCGGATTCGACCCGCTGCACGGCGACTTCGCCCACCCCGCCGCCGCCCCCGGCCCCGGTCACTGGCTGGGCACCGACGGCTCCGGACGCGACGTCCTGCAGCGCACCGTCGCCGGCGCCCGCGCCTCCTTCACCGTCGCCGCCCTGACCATCCTGGTCGGGCTGCTCGGCGGCGGCGCCCTCGGCCTCGCCGCCGGCTGGTTCCGCGGCCCGGTCGACAAGGTGATCGGATTCGTGATCGACCTGCTGATGTCCGTGCCCAGCCTGATCCTGGTGATGATCGCGGTCTCGCTGCGCGGGCCCGGCCTCGCCGTGATCGGCACCCTGATCGGCCTGTTCACCGTCCCGCACTTCACCCGGGTGGTGCGCGCCATCGTGCTCTCGCTCAGCGAGCGCGGCTTCGTCCAGGCCGCCCGGATGCTCGGCACCGCCCCGCTGCGCGTGCTGCGCCGCGAGATCGTGCCGCACGTCGCCCCGGCCGCCGTCACCTTCGCCTTCACCGCGACCACGGCCGCCATCGTCGCCGAGGGCTCGCTCAGCTTCCTCGGCTTCGGACTGCGCCCGCCGGAGCCCTCCTGGGGCGGCATCATCGCCGAGGGCCGCACCGCGCTCGGCAGCGCGCCGTGGATCTCACTGGCCCCCGCGGCGGTGCTCTGCCTGACCGTCCTCGCCCTCAACTACCTCGGGGAGCACCTGCGTTCGGGTGGTCCCGCCGCTGCGAAGGGAGCGCGCGGATGACCTCCGCCCCCGTCCTCGACGTCCGCTCGCTGGACACCGTCCTGCACACCCCCGACGGGCGGACCCTGCACGTCCTGCACGGCGTCAGCCTCAGCATCGCGGCCGGCGAGTGCCTCGGCGTGGTCGGCGAGTCCGGCTCCGGCAAGTCCGTCCTCGCCCGCACCGTGCTCGGCGTCGAGTCCCGCACCACCAGGACCGCCGCCACCGGCGAGATCCGGCTGAACGGCGAGGACCTGCTCGCCGCCACCGCCGGCCGCCGGGCCGAACTGCTCGGCACCGGCATCGCCATGGTCCACCAGGACCCGATGACCTCGCTCAACCCGGTGGTGCGGATCGCCGACCAGGTCACCGAGTCGCTCACCAACCGGCGCCGCCTCTCCCGCCGCGAACGGCTGCGCGCCGCCACCGAGCTGCTCGCCTCGGTCGACGTCCCCGACCCCGCCCGGCGGGCCCGTGCCCACCCGCACGAGCTCTCCGGCGGGCTGCGCCAGCGGGTCGGCATCGCCGCCGCCCTGGCCGGCCAACCCGCCCTGCTGCTCGCGGACGAGCCGACCACCGCCCTCGACGTCACCGTCCAGCGCACCGTCCTCGACCTGCTCGACCAGCACCGGCTCAGCCGCGGCCTCGCCACCCTGCTGATCACCCACGACATCGGCCTGCTGTACGGGCGGGCCCGCCGGATCGCCGTCATGTACGGCGGCCGGATCGTCGAGACCGGCCCCACCGAGGCCGTCACCGCCCACCCCCGGCACCCGTACACCGCGGCCCTGCTGCGCTCCGTGCCCAGGGTCACCGGCCCGCTGCGGCGCACCCTGCCCGCCATCCCCGGCTCACCGCCCGACCTCAGCCGGCCCGCCGTCGGCTGCCCCTTCGCCCCGCGCTGCGAGCGGGCCGCGGAGCTGTGCACCACGACCGCCCCGCCCACCCACACGGCGGCGGACGGTCACACGGCCGACTGCCACTTCCCGCTCACCGAGGCCGACACCCCCGCCCCCGAGGAACTGGAGCCCGCGGCATGACCACCGCATCCGAAGCAGCCGCCCCCGCAACCGCCGCCCCGGACGCCCAGGGCCCCGGCAAGGCCGTCCTGGAGGCCACCGGCCTCAGCGTCGTCCACCGCACCCGCTCCGGCCCGCTGCACGCCGTCAGCGACGTCGACCTGGCGCTGTACCCGCGCCGCACCCTCGCCCTGGTCGGCGAGTCCGGCTCCGGCAAGAGCAGCATCGCCAAGGCCCTGCTGCGGCTGCCCCCGCCCACCTCCGGCACCGTCACCCTCGACGGCACCGACCTCGCCACCCTCTCCCCGCGCGCCCTGCGCGCGCTCCGCCCCCGGGTGCAGATGGTCTTCCAGGACCCGCTGTCCTCGCTCAACCCGCGCCGCCGGGTCCGCGACCTGGTCGCCGAGCCCCTCGACGCCCACCCCGACCCGGCCCGCGACCGCGAGGAGGTCGTCACCCGTCAGCTGGAGGCCGTCGGCCTGCCGCCCGCCCTGTTCGGCGACCGCCGCCCCCACCAGCTCTCCGGCGGGCAGGCCCAGCGGGTCGCCATCGCCCGGGCGCTGGCCGCCGGACCGCACGTCCTGATCGCCGACGAGGCGGTCTCCGCCCTCGACGTCTCGGCCCAGGCCACCGTGCTCAACCTGCTGCGCGGGCTCACCGAGGAACGGGGGCTGGCCGGCCTGTTCATCTCCCACGACCTCGGCGTGGTCCGCGCGGTGAGCGACGAGGTGGCCGTGCTCCAGCTCGGCCGCGTCTGCGAACGCGGCCCCACCGAGGCCGTCCTCGCCGCCCCCGCCCACCCGTACACCGCGGCGCTGCTCGCCGCCGTCCCGGAACCCGGCCGCCCGCTGCGCGACACCGGCCTGCTGCCCGCCGACCCGCCCTCGCCCCTCGCCCCTCCCAGCGGCTGCCGCGTCCGCACCCGCTGCCCGCTGGCCGACGCCCGCTGCGCCACCGAGGTCCCCGAGCCCCGCGAGGTGGCCCCGGGCCGCACGGCGGCCTGCCACCGGCCGCTGATCGGGGCGGCGGCCTGACCGGCCGGTCGCGGGACCGCCCGCCCGCGGCGCCCACGGACGCGCCCCGGGCGGGCGGGGATGACGGTCAGACCCAGTCGGCGGTGGAGACGGCCAGCAGCCTGCTCAGCGAGCCGTCGTCAGCGACGACGTCGCGCACCGGGCGGAAGCCCAGCCGGCGGCACATCGCCAGGCTCGGGGTGTTCTCCGCGCCGACCATGCCGTAGACCTCCTCGAGCCCCAACTCCTCGCCGGCGTAGCGGATCAGGCCGAGCACCACCTCGGTGCCCAGGCCGCGGCCCCAGAACGCCGGGGCCAGCGCGGTGACCAGCTCGTGCCCGTCGACGTTCCCGGCCCGCTTGACCTCGGCGTGGCCCGCGTACGCGCCGTCCAGCCACAGGCCCCAGACGTCGAAGAGGTCCTGCGGGTAGACGTCGGTGAGGATGGCGCGGAACAGCGTGCGGATGTCCGGTTCGGGCACGAGTTCCTGGCCCATCCAGCGGCACACGTCCGCGTCGCGGAGGAGGGCGACGAAGTGGTCCTCGTCCTCGGGGCGGTAGGGGGTGAACTCCAGGTGTTGGGTACGCAGCGGAGGGGTCATGGTGCTCTCCTCGGGTTTCATGGTGGTTCGGTGGTGCGGGGCCGGGGCGGGGCCGGCCGGCGTGCGCGCGGCCGGCCACCGTCCCACGGCCGGTCAGGCTCCGGCGTTCTCCATGCGCTCGCGCAGGCTCCTGGGGCGCATGTCGGTCCACACCTCGTCGACGTACGCGGTGCACTCGGCCTCGGTGCCCTCGGTGCCGACGGGCTGCCAGCCGGCCGGTACCTCCAGGTCGGCGGGCCACAGGGAGTACTGCTCCTCGTCGTTGTGCAGCACCTGGTAGCGGGTGTTCTCGTCCATGTCGGGCTCCTTCGTCATCGTCGGTTCTTCGGTTCGTGGTCGTGGTCGTGGTCGTGGTCTGGTCGGGTCGGGGCGCCGGTCACCGCCCTTCCCGGGCGTGCCGGGCGATCTGCCGCAGGGCCTCGGCGAACTCCTCGGCCGCCCGGCGCACCGCCCCGGTGTCGTGGACGGCGGGCCGGTGGTGCCAGGTGAAGGCCAGCCGCCCGTTCTGGGCCGCGCCGACCACCTCCAGCGGGTGGGAGCCGCCGTCCCGGGGGTCGTGGTCCTGGCCGTAGGAACCGAGTTCGGCGCGGACCAGCCCGTGACCGGCGGCCTCGGGCTTGGCGTCCCACTGGCCGAGGTAGTTGAAGACCACCTGGCCGTGGCCGCCGGCGGCGAGCCGTTCGCGGACCTCGGGGGTGCCGAAGGTGCGCAGCGCGCCGAAGCCCAGCCCGTTGCCGGGCACCGCGCGCAGCCGGCGGCGGACGGACTTCACCAGGGCGCGCCAGTCGCGGTCCGGGCCGGGGCCGTCGGGGTCGGGGACGTGGAAGGTGACGGGGTGGACGGTGGTGAACCAGCCGACCGTACGGGTCAGGTCGACGCCCTCCAGCAGGTCCTCCCGGCCGTGGCCCTCCAGGTCCAGGCCGATCCGCGGCTGTCCGCTCCAGCGGGCCAGGGCGAGGGCGAGGGCGGCGAGCAGCACGTCGTTGACCCTGGTGCGGTAGGCGGCGGGGGCGGCGCGCAGCAGCGCCTCGGTGTCCGCCTCGTCGAGTTCGACGGTGACGGCCGCGCTCTTCGAGTGGTCGCCGGTGTCGTCGTCGCCGGTGTCCTCGCCGGGCGCGGGGCGGGCGCCGGGCAGGGCCGCGCGGGCGCTCACCGCCTCCTCCCAGTAGGGGAGTTCGTGGTCGAGGCCGCCCTCGGCGACATGGGCGGAGAGCCGGTGCGCCCAGTCCCGGAAGGAGGTGCCGCGCTCCCCCAGACTGATCGCCTCGCCCCGGACGGCCTGGTGGTGGGCGCTCTCCAGGTCGTCGCGGAGCACCCGCCAGGAGACGGCGTCGACGACCAGGTGGTGGGCGACCAGGAGCAGCAGCGCGGGGTGTTCCGGGTGGCCGGTGAACAGGGCGGCGCGCAGCAGCGGGCCACGTGCCAGGTCGAAGCCGGCGTGGAGTTCGTCGGCGGCCTTGGCCATGGCGAGGCCGGCGGCCTCGGCGGACTGTCCGGTCAGGTCGTACCGGAGCAGGAGCTCCTCGACGGGGGCGGGCGGCGGGTTGAACTGGTGCCAGCCGTTCTCGTCGTGGGTGAAGCGCATCCGCAGGCCGTCGTGGTGTTCCAGCAGGGCGGCCAGGGCGGCGGCCAGCGCCCGCGGGTCGGGGTCGGGGTCGAGTTCGAGCAGGGTGGACTGGTTGAAGTGGTGGTGGGCGGCGCGCGGGGTGGTCAGGAACCACTCCTGGATGGGGGTGAGCGGGACGTCCCCGGTCACCGGGCCGTCGTCGGCGCGTTCGGCCACGGTGCTGACGACGGTGGCGAGTTCGGCCACGGTCTGGTGGCTGAACAGGTCCCGGGTGGCCAGGTGCAGGCCGTCCCGGCGCAGTCGGGAGACCACCTGCATGCTGAGGATGGAGTCGCCGCCGAGCAGGAAGAAGTTGTCGTCGGCGCCGACCTGTTCGAGTCCGAGGACGTCGGCCCAGATCCGGGCGATCCGGCGTTCGGTGTCGGTTGCCGGCTCCCGGCCGGGGACGGCCGTGGCCTGGACGGGCCCGGGGTCGGGCAGGGCCCGCCGGTCGGTCTTGCCGTTGGGGGTGAGCGGCAGCCGGTCGAGCGGCACGAAGGCCGCGGGGACGAGGTGCGGGGGCAGTGACTCGGCCAGGTGGAGGCGCAGGTCGAGGGCGGGGGCCCCCGCGGCGGCGTCGGCGGGGACGACGTAGGCGACGAGCCGGCCGCCGCCGGGGCCGTCCGGGCGGACGGTGACGACGGCGTCGCGCACCAGCGGGCTGCGGCGCAGCGCGCTCTCGATCTCGCCGGGTTCGATCCGGAAGCCGCGCAGTTTGATCTGCTCGTCGGCGCGGCCGGCGAAGCGGAGCCGGCCGTCGGCGTCCCGGCGGGCGAGGTCGCCGGTGCGGTACATCCGGGTGCCCGGGGCGCCGTGCGGGTCGGCGAGGACGCGCTGGGCGGTGCGGCCGGGGCGCCCGAGGTAGCCGCGGGCGAGGCCGGGGCCGGCCAGGTAGAGCTCCCCGGTGACGCCGGGCGGCACCGGCCGCAGGGCGGTGTCCAGGACGTACGCGCGGGTGGCGCCGCTGGGGTGGCCGATGTCGGGGGTGCCGGTTCCGGGGACGAGCGGGCCGGTCCAGCTGGCGACCACGGTGGTCTCGGTGGGGCCGTAGGAGTTGATCATCCGGCGGCCGGGGGCCCAGGTGTCGACCAGGTCGGCCGGGCAGGCCTCGGCGCCGACGATCAGGGTGCGCAGCTCGGGCAGCGCGGCGGCGGTCTCCGGTTCCATGGTGGCGAGCGCCGCCGGGGGGATCAGGGTGTGGCTGATCCGGCGGGCGGCCAGCACCTCGGCGAGCCGCTCGCCGACCAGCGGGCCCTCCTCGCCGGTGACCAGCGCGGCCCCGGAGAGTAGGGAGGCGCACAGTTCCAGCACGGAGGCGTCGAAGCTGGGCGAGGCGAACTGGAGCACCCGGTCGCCGGGGCCGACGGCGTACCGCTCGGCGGCGGCCGCGGCGAAGACGGCGAGTCCGCGGTGGGTCACCAGGACGCCCTTGGGGGTTCCGGTGGAGCCGGAGGTGTAGATGACGTACGCCGGGTGGGCGGGGGTGAGCGCACCGGTGCGGTCGGTGTCGGTGGGCGCGGTGTCCGGCCCGTCGGCGGCCCAGACCAGGGCCGGGTCGTCGAGCAGCAGGTGGGCGCCGGCGTCGCGGACCATGAACTCCCGCCGGGGCGCCGGGTAGTCCGGGTCGACCGGGAGGAAGGCGCCGCCGGCCTTGGCGACGGCGAGCTGGGCGACCACCATGGCCGCCGAGCGGGGCAGCGCGAGGGCGACCAGCCGCTCCGGTCCGACGCCGCGCCCGATCAGCCGGTGGGCCAGCCGGTTGGCGGCCCGGTCCAGTTCGGCGTAGCTCAGCTGCCGCGCGCCGTCGAGCAGGGCCGGTGCCTCGGGGGTGCGGGCGGCCTGGCGTTCGAACAGGTCGGGCAGGGTCGCCTCGGGCACCGGGCGGAAGGCGCCGCCCGGCTCGACGGCCGGAGCGTCCGGGGCGGACAGCGGCAGGGCGCCGACGGCGCGCTCCGGGTCCTGGGCGACGGCGGTGAGCAGGGCGGTGAGCTGGCCGGCCATCCGTTCCACGGTGGCCGGCTCGAACAGGTCGGTGTTGTAGGTGAGCAGGCCGTGCAGCGCGCCGCCGTCGGTCTCGGCGAACTCCAGCACCAGGTCGAAGGCGGTCCGGGTGTTGTCGGTCTCGACGTCGCTCACGGCCAGGCCCGGCAGGTCGGGTTCGGCGGCCGGGGTGTTCTGGAACACGACCAGGACCTGGAAGAGCGGACCGCGACTGGTGTCGCGCTCCGGCTGGACGGCGTCCACCACCTTCTCGAAGGGCACGTCCTGGTGGGCGAAGGCGTCCAGGACGGTCTGCCGCACCTCGCCGAGGAGAAGGGTGAAGGGCTGCTCGGGCTCGACCCGGGAGCGCAGCACCAGGGTGTTGACGAAGAACCCGACGAGCTGCTGGACCTCGGCCCGGTCGCGGCCGGAGGTGACGGTGCCGACCGCGATGTCGGTGTCCCCGCCGAGCCGGGCCAGATAGGCCTGGGCGGCGGCGACGAGGGTGGCGAACAGGGTGGCGCCGCGCTCCCGGCCGACCCGGGCGAGCCGGCGGGCGTCCTCGGCGGGCAGCTCCAGCCGGGCGGTGGCGCCGTTGCTGGTGCGCACCGCGGGCCGGGGCCGGTCGGTGGGCAGCCGCAGCGGGACGACGCCGTCCAACTGGTGTTTCCAGTAGTCGAGTTGTTCCTCGGCGGGGGCTCCGGTGGTGCGCTGCCAGTGCGCGTAGTCGGCGTACTGCACCGGCAGTGGCGCCAATGGGCCTTCCGTGGCTCCGAGTTCGGCGCGGTAGAGGTGGGCGAGGTCGGAGAGCAGCACGCCGGTGGACCAGCCGTCGGTGACGATGTGGTGCAGGGTCAGCGCCAGCACGTGCTCCCCGTCGGCCAGTCGGGCCAACGCGGTGCGCAGCAGCGGTCCGCGGCGCAGGTCGAAGGGGCGGGCGCGTTCGGCGGCGAGCAGCTCGTTCAGGGCCCGCTCGGGCTGTCCGGTGAGGTCGTGCAGTGGCAGCGGCACCTCCGTCGGCGGGTGGACGAGCTGGACGCCGTGGCCGTCGACGCTGTCGAAAGTGGTGCGCAGCGCCTCGTGCCGGGCCGCCAGGGCGGTCAGGGCCGCGCCGAGCGCGCCGGGGTCGAGGGCGCCGCGCAGCCGCAGCGCGAGCGCGGTGACGTACTCGGCGCCGCCGGGCGCGAACTCCTCCAGGAACCAGAGGCGTTGCTGGGCGTAGGACATCGGGGCCGCGCCCTCGCGGGGCACCGGCAGGACGGGCGGGCGGGCCGGGGTGCCCGGCTCCGAGGTGAGCAGCCGGGCCAGGCCGGCCGGGGTGGGGTGGTCGAAGACGGCGCGGGGGCCGAGGTCGGTGCCGAAGGCGTCGGCGAGGCGGGCGGCGAGCCGGATGCTGAGGATGGAGTCGCCGCCCAGTTCGAAGAAGCTCCGGTCGGTGCCGGGCGGGCGGATGCCGAGCACCTCGGCGAACACCTCGGTGGTGCGGCGTTCGGCGTCGGTGCGCGGTTCGGCCCGCTCGCGGCGCTCGTCACCGGGCTCCGGCGCCGGGAGGGCGGAGCGGTCGACCTTGCCGTTGCGGCTCAGCGGGAGGGCGTCGAGCGGGACGAAGGCGGCCGGGACGAGGTAGTCGGGCAGGGCGCGGGCGGCGAAGGCCCGCAGTTCCTCGGGGTCGGCGGCGCCGACCGGGTAGGCGACCAGCCGGCGGGCGCCGGGCCGGTCCTCGCGGACGACCACGGCGACGTCGGTGACCAGCGGGTGGGCGGCCAGCGCGGCCTCCACCTCGGCGGGCTCGACCCGGAAGCCGCGGATCTTCACCTGGTCGTCGGCGCGGCCGAGGAACTCGACGGTGCCCACGGGCCGGCGCCGGGCGAGGTCGCCGGTGCGGTACATC
>NZ_JBHUAF010000199.1:0-15043 GCF_042789895.1 Kitasatospora sp. NPDC056783 | reverse complement strand
GGGCGGGGCCTTCGGCGTACCCGGGCGCGCCGCCCGGGGAAAGGCGGTTGACGAACCGGCGGACGCCCTGGTCAACTGAAGCGGTGAACGCCTCGTGCCCGCTGGTCACCCGCAGCCACATCGACTTCGGTCGTGTGTGGTCCGCGGCGTGTCGCGGCTGAGCTGACCGTTCCCCCGCCGCCGCCCGGCTGACGTCCCGCCCGGCGCCGGTCCCCTTCCCTCCCCCGCCCGTCCGGGCTCCGCCCTCGGGCCGCCACCGCGCACCCGCGTGCACCCGCGCCGCCGTGCCCGCGCACGGCCGCCGCCGGTGCCCGCGCGCGTCCGCACGAGGAAGTCAGGCTCACCATGCCCCGCCAGCTGCACCTGTCCGCCGCCCTCGACAGCCCCGGCCGTTTCGACCCCGGGCACTACGCCTACCTGGCCCGCCTCGCCGAGCGGGCCACCCTGGACTTCGTCACCCTCGACGACTCCTTCGCCGCCGCGCCGAGCCGCCCCGACGCGCTCGCCGCGCTCGCCCGGATCGCCCCGCTGACCAGCCGGGTCGGGCTGGTGCCGACCGTCACCACCACCCACACCGAGCCCTTCCACACCTCGATCTCGGTCAACACCCTGGACTGGGCCAGCGAGGGCCGGGCCGGCTGGCTGGTCGGCGTCTCCACCACCGAGGCCGAGGCGCGCGCCTTCGGCCGCCGGCCGGTCGCCCCCGAGGACGAGCTGTGGGCCGAGGCGGCCGACGCCGTCGAGGTGGCCGCCCGGCTCTGGGACAGCTGGGAGGACGACGCGGAGATCCGCGACACCGCCACCGGGCGGTTCATCGACCGCGACAAGCTCCACTACATCGACTTCACCGGCCCTCGCTTCTCGGTCCGCGGCCCGTCCATCACCCCGCGCCCGCCGCAGGGCCGCCCGGTGGTCGCGGTGCCCGTCACCGCCGCCGACCTCGCGGCGGACTCCTCCCCGGGAGGCCGGGCCCGGGTCGCCGCCGCGATCCGGCACGCCGACGTGGTGCTGCTCGACGCCCCCGACCGCGCCACCCGGCTGACCGCCGCCACCGAACTGCGGCTGCGCTCCGGCGAGCACCTGCGCATCCTCGCCCGGCTCGACGCCGTCCTGTCCGACCCGGCCGCCGAGGACCGCCTGCTCGCCGAACTGACCGCGACCGGCACCGGGGTGGACGGCTTCCACCTCGTCCCCGACGAGCCCGAGCGCGACCTCGTCGCGCTGGCCGACCGGATCGCCCCCGCCCTGCGCGCCGCCGGGCTGCTGCGCGCCGAGTACACCGGCCGCACCCTGCGCGACCACCTCGGCCTGGCCCGCCCGGCCAGCCGATACGCCGTCACCGCTTCCCCCGCTTCCCCCGCTTCTCCCGCTTCCCCCGCCCTCGCCGAGGTGACCCGATGACGGACCGACCGCTCAAGCAGATCCACCTCGCCGTGCACTTCCCGGGCGTCAACAACACCACGGTGTGGAGCGACCCGGCGGCGGGCAGCCACATCGAGTTCGCCTCCTTCCGCCACCTCGCGCAGACCGCCGAGCGCGGGAAGTTCGACTTCTTCTTCCTCGCCGAGGGGCTGCGGCTGCGCGAGACCAACGGGCTCATCCACGACCTGGACGTGGTCGGCCGCCCCGAGTCGATCACCGTGCTGAACGCGCTGGCCGCCGTCACCGAGCGGCTCGGACTGGCCGCCACCGTCAACGCGACCTTCAACGAGCCGTACGAACTGGCCCGCCGCCTCGCCTCCCTGGACCACCTCTCCGGCGGGCGCGCGGCCTGGAACGTGGTCACCTCCTCGGACGCCTTCACCGGGGAGAACTTCCGCCGCGGCGGCTACCTGGACCGCGCCGACCGCTACACTCGGGCCGCCGAATCCGTCCAGCTGGCAAGGGAGTTCTGGGACGCCGGGGAGGAGCCGGCGCGGCACTCCGGCCCGCAGTTCGAGGCCGAGGGCCGGCTCTCGCTGCCGCGCCCGCCGCAGGGCCACCCGGTGGTGATCCAGGCCGGGGACTCGGACGAGGGCCGCGAGTTCGCCGCCGCCACCGCCGACGTGATCTTCTCCCGGCACTCCAAGCTCGCCGACGGCCAGGCCTTCCACAGGGACGTCAAGCGGCGGCTCTCCGCGTACGGGCGCAAGCCGGACGAGCTGAAGATCATGCCCGGGGCCACCTTCGTCCTCGGCGACACCGACGCCGAGGCGGCCGAACGGGCCCACGAGGTCCGCCGGGCCCAGGTCAGCCCGCAGACCGCGATCAACTTCCTGGAGCAGGTCTGGGGCATCGACCTGTCCGACCACGACCCGGACGGTCCGCTGCCGACCGTCGACCCCGACCCGGACAGCGGCCTGATCCAGGGCCGGACCAGGCACGGCGACCCGCTCGCCATCGCCGAACGGTGGCGGGCGATGGCCGCGGAGAAGAAGCTGACCAGCCGCGAGGTGGTGATCGAGGCGACCGGCCGGCAGTCCTTCATAGGTTCACCGGCCACCGTCGCCGAGCGGATCGACCACTTCGTGCAGAACGACGCCGCCGACGGCTTCATCCTCATCCCGCACCTCACCCCGGGCGGCCTGGACGAGTTCGTCGACCGGGTGGTGCCGCTGCTCCAGGAACGCGGGGTGTTCCGCACCGACTACACCGGCCCCACCCTGCGCGACCACCTCGGGCTGCCCGTTCCCGGGCGGCGCTGAACCACCCGGCACCCGCCGGTACTCGCCCGCTCCGCCCGCTCCGCCCGTCGAAACGGTTCGCGGTCCGCCCGGGACTCCGGACGGACCGCGAACGACGGACGGTCAGGTGGTGCGGCGGCGGCGGGCACCGGCGAAGGTCGCGACACCGGCGCCGATCAGCAGTGCGCCGAGGCCCGCGATCAGGCCGGTCCGGTCGCTGTCCGAGCCCGTCGTGGCCAGGTGTCCGTCCACCGGCCGGGCGTCGGCCGCCTGGGAACCACCCGCGGGGGCGGTGGTGGCCACCGGGGCGGCGGGGGCCGTGGTGACGTCGCCGGCCGGCTGGACGACCGGCCCGCCGCCACCCTGGTCCGAGCCGCCGGACGGCGCGGTCGGGGCGGTGGTGGCGGTGGCGGTGGCGGTGGCGTCGATGGTGTGGGTCGGCTCGGGCGTGCTGCTGGGCTTCGGCTGGGGGGCGTCGATCCGGACGGTGGCGCCCTGCGAGCACATGGTGGTGCCCCGGAAGGGCATGTCGCCCTCGTTGACGAACACGCACGGGTTCAGCGAGGTGTTGCCGACCGGGACACCGGCGGGGTAGCTGACCCGGACCCGCCTGGTCTGCGAACTGTTCGGCGCCGCCGAGGAGTTGCGACCGTCAAGGTAGAAGCCGGCGTTCGGCTCGCCCTCGGTGGTGACGGCCGGGACGGCGCTCCAGGCGCCGTCGGCACCGCGGACCTCGACCTTGGCGTTCCGGTCGGCGAACAGCACGTTGCCGAGGTTGGTGTAGGCGGACGGCGTCGGGTTCTTGAGCACCTCGTCGAACTCGATCGGCGCCCCGCCCCGGATGGCGGTGGCCGGGACCCCGGACACCTCGTTGGTGATCCCCTCCACCTTGATCTCCCGGATCACGGTGGGCGGCTCCGTGCCCGCGGAGTCCTGGCCGAACACGCCGGTACGGAAGGTGAGCTTCGGGCCGGTGCCGCCGTTGGTGTCCCCGTTGTGGGGAGTGCCCATGGGGACGCCGAGGCGCAGCCGGACGTCCGTGCCCCGGCCCGCCGGGACGGGGAGCTCGGCGAGGATGCCCGTGTGGACCGCCCGGCCGCCCTCGCCGCGTTGCGGCATGTCCACGCGCTGCCACGTGCCGCGCGCCGCGTCGAAGTGCTCAAGGCTCAGGGCGTTCGGCGGCGTCCCGAGGTCACTGGCGATCTCGAACTCCAGGGTGGCGCTGGTGTCCCGGTCCCCGGCGTTGCCGATGTGCTCGGTGAACTCGACCGGCCCGCCCGCGAAGCCGACCACGGCCGGGGCGTTCACGGTGAGGCTGAGCGGCCCGGCGGCGGCGAAGGCCGGAGCGGCCGTCACGGCACCGCCCGCGACCAGCGCGGCGGTGAGCGCGATCGCCGGGACGAGGCGGCGGGCCCGGTTCGGGGCGCGGTGGTTCTGGCGCATGGGAGTTCCCCCTGGGTTTCCGCTCCGGACGCGGGTACGACCGTGTCCGGACAGCACGAAGCGAGCCTGGTGACTGGTGAAGCGTGGCAGCCGGGCCTGACAGGCCGGCCGTTCCGGCGGTGCGTCCCGCCGCTCACTCACAAGGACGTGCGGGACGCTCGGAGGTTGCGGGTGGTTCCGGAGATTTTTCCGGAAATCCGTGGAGCCCTCGCGACGCCCGCGCCGGCCTGCTCAGATCTCGTACACCGCGCCGGGCCGGGCGACCTCGACCGGCCCGGGGTAGACGGCCGCGGCGTCCCGGCGGTTGTGCTCGGCGTCGGTCCACGGGGGGATGTGGGTGAGGACGAGCCGGCGGGCGTCGGCCGCGGCGGCGTGCTCGCCCGCCTCGCGGCCGTTGAGGTGGACGGCCCGGAAGGTGTCGCGCCCGTCGATGTACGCGGCCTCGCAGAGGAAGAGATCGGTGTCCCGGGCGAGTTCGACGAGTTCGGCGCACTCGCCGGTGTCCCCGCTGTAGACCAGCGAGCGGCCGCCGTGCTCCAGCCGGAAGGCGAAGGCGTCGACGGGGTGGTTGACCTGGGCCACGTCGATCCGGAACGGGCCGAGTCCGAAGCCGCCCGGGGTGAGCGTGCGGAACTCGAACACCTCCTTCATCCCGGGGTTCTCCGGCATGTCGTAGGCGCGGGCGAGCCGCTCGGCGGTGCCGGCCGGCCCGTACACGGGCAGCAGTTCGGGGCAGCCCCCGGCGCGGTAGTTGCGGGCGACCCAGTAGGCGCACAGGTCGATGCAGTGGTCCGCGTGCAGGTGGCTGAGCAGGACGGCGTCGATGTCGTAGAGGCCCGAGTACTTCTGGAGGGCGCCGAGGGCCCCGTTGCCGAGGTCGAGCAGGACACGGTAGCCCTCGGCCTCGACCAGGTAGCTGGAGCACGGCGAGTCGGCGGACGGGAAGCTCCCCGAGCACCCCACCACGGTCAGTTTCATCCGAGCCCCTCCGCCCCGACACGTCCTGGCTGCTGCCGGCGAACGGTGTTCGGCGTTCGCCTTGGAAAACGGCATGGAAAACGGCAGGCCGGGCCGGTGAACCGGCCGGTAGCACTGCGTTGGTGTGTCGAGGGTAAGGGCGGAGCGACGCTTTGCCCCCGTCCCCGTGCCGGGCTGTGGGCGGAATCACCAGAACGCCCGGGGCGGGTGCGCGGGCGGTTGACGGGCCCGCGATCAGCGGCTCCGGGGCCGGTTGCGGGCCCAGCTGCGGATGGTGAAGGGGTACCACCGGGGGTGTCCGCTGCCGTCGATCACGTCCGGGTCGGGCAGCAGCCGGTGCCTGCGGTAGCTGCGGACGGTCGCGGGCCGGACGTTGATGTGGCGGGCGATCTCGGCGTAGGACCACAGCTCGGGGCCACGGACCACGGGGCACCTCCGGGGGGACGGGGGCGGACGTTCGTGACGCAGCCTTGCCGGATCGGGGTGGGGCCGGGAGCACGGAAACGGGCATCGTGGCCGTTCCGTGACGAACCGGGAGCAATGCGCGGACAAATGCCGGACTGTCACGGCCGGCGCGGTGGTGGCGGTCGCTCCGGGCCCGGTACGGTTCGCCGCATGAACGGCATGACCGCTACCTGGCTCGTCCTGTCGCTGCTGGGCGTCGTGTCGGCGGCGGCCGCCGTGGCGGCGCTGCTGCGGCGTGCCCGTCGGGCCGGGCGTCCGGCGGCGCGCCCGACCGGGCCGGCGGGTCCGTGGCCAAGCGCGGGGGCCGGCCCGCGGCCTCGGGAGATCTGGTGGGCGGAGGTGCCGTTCGAGGACGGCCCCGGCTCCAAGGACCGCCCGTGCCTGGTGCTGCGGGTGCGCGGCCGGACCGCCACCGTCGCGAAGATCACCAGCAGACACCACGCCGAGCGCCCGGGCGTGCTGGCGCTGCCGCCGGGCTCGGTGGGCGACCGGCGGGGCCGGGCCGGCTGGCTGGAGACGGACGAGCTGCGCGAGGTGCCGCTGTCCGCCTTCCGCCGCCGGGCCGGCACCGTGGACCGACGGGTCTGGAGCCGGGCGGAGCGGGTGCTGCAGGGCCGCTAGCGCCGGACGCGGCAGCCGGCGGTCACGCCCAGAGCTGGCCCTGGAGGGCCTCGACGGCCGCCTCGGTGGACTCGGCGGTGTAGATGCCGGTGGACAGGTACTTCCAGCCGCCGTCGGCGACCACGAACACGATGTCCGCGCGTTCCCCGGCAGCCGCCGCCTTGCGGCCGACGCCGATCGCCGCGTGCAGGATCGCACCGGTCGAGACGCCCGCGAAGATGCCCTCCTGCTGGAGGAGTTCGCGGGTGCGGCGGACGGCGTCCGCGGAGCCGACCGAGAAGCGGGTGGTGAGCACCTCGGCGTCGTACAGCTCGGGGACGAAGCCCTCGTCCAGGTTGCGCAGCCCGTACACCAGGTCGTCGTAGCGAGGCTCGGCGGCGACGATCTTCACGCCGGGGACCTTCTCGCGCAGGTAGCGGCCGACGCCCATCAGGGTGCCGGTGGTGCCGAGGCCGGCCACGAAGTGGGTGACGGTCGGCAGGTCGGCGAGGATCTCGGGGCCGGTGCCGGCGTAGTGGGCGCCGGCGTTGTCGGGGTTGCCGTACTGGTAGAGCATGACCCAGTCGGGGTGCTCGGCAGCGGTCTCCTTGGCGATCCGGACGGCGGTGTTGGAGCCGCCGGCGGCCGGGGAGGAGATGATCTCGGCGCCCCACATGCGGAGCAGTTCGCGCCGTTCCTCGCTGGTGTTCTCGGGCATCACGCAGACCATCCGGTAGCCCTTGAGCTTGGCGGCCATGGCCAGCGAGATGCCGGTGTTGCCGCTGGTGGGCTCCAGGATGGTGCAGCCGGGGGTGAGCCGGCCCTCGGCCTCGGCGCGCTCGATCATGTGGAGCGCCGGGCGGTCCTTGATCGAGCCGGTGGGGTTGCGGTCCTCCAGCTTGGCCCAGAGGCTCACCAGGCCCTCGGTGTTGCCGGGGACGGCGGCGGACAGCCGCGGCAGGCGGACGAGCGGGGTGTTGCCGACGGCTTCGAGCGGACTGTCGTAACGCAAGGGAGGCCTCCGGCCAAGGCGGTGAGGGTGGAGACGGGGCGGCTCCCCCCGTCGCCGCGGTGGCTGGGGGGAGCCGGGAGGTCAGCGGGCGCCGCCGGCCACGGCGGGCAGGATGGTGACGCTGTCGCCGTCGGCGACGGCGGTGGAGATGCCTTCCAGGAAGCGGACGTCCTCGTCGTTCAGGTAGACGTTGACGAAGCGGCGCAGCTCGCCGCCCTCGACCAGGCGGGCGGCGATGCCCGGGTGGCGGGCGTCGAGGTCGGTGAAGAGTTCCCCGAGGTTGCTGCCGTTGCCCTCGACGGCCTTGGCGCCGTCGGTGTAGGTGCGGAGGATGGTCGGGATGCGGACCTCGATGGCCATGAGTGCGCTCCTGTGCGGGTCGTGGAGGTGGGCGGGCCGCGGCGGACGCGGCGGGGGCGGGCGGGCGCCCGGGGGCCGGTGTCGCCGGTGGGCGGCGGGCCGGGTGGGGTGAAGCGGCTCTCAGCGCGGGCGCGCGGGCGTGCCGGGACAGATCGCGCCGGCGTGCCGGCACAGGTCGATGTGCAGGCGCGCCACGAGGCGGGTGCCCGGGGCCTGAGTGCTCACATCGACGGAACGCATGGGCTCATCGTATAGATTCCCGGGCCCGCTCCGACATGTCCGTCTCGGCATCCGGATGTTCCCGTTCCCAGGGGTGAGACGGCGGCGGCCCGCCGCCCCTTCGGGGGGTTCGGCGGGCCGGGTGGGCGGGGGGCGCCGGTCAGACCGGGTAGGCCTCGACGACCTGCACGTCTTCCTCTGTGATCTCGCCGTCCACGATGCGGAACGAGCGGAACTGGTAGGGGTCGTCCTCGCCGTTGCCGTCGGCGGTGGAAACCAGGACGTAGTGGGCGAACGGCTCGGAGGCGTAGCTCACGTCGGTGCGCGACGGGTAGGCCTCGGTGGCGGTGTGCGAGTGGTAGACGATCACCGGTTCCTCGTCGCGGTCGTCCATCTCGCGGTAGAGCTTGAGCAGGTCGCCCGAGTCGAACTCGTAGAAGGTGGGCGAGCGGGCCGCGTTGAGCATCGGGATGAACCGCTCGGGCCGTCCGCTGCCGGCCGGTCCGGCGACCACGCCGCAGGCCTCGTCCGGGTGGTCGGCGCGGGCGTGGGCCACGATCCGGTCGCGGATTTCTCGGGTGATGGTCAGCATGCGGTCAGGATAGCCACGCCCCGGCGGGCCCAGAAGTGGTGTCCGCCGGGGTGTCCGAGGCGTGGTCAGCGGACGGCGTCCGGGTTCCCGTCGGCGGCGGGCAGCCCCTCGGCGGCGGGCAGCCGCTCCAGGGCGGGGCCGCGCGGGGCCCGCGGGTCGCGGCGCTTGACCACCTGGTAGCCGGCCACCAGCAGCAGGGCCCAGGCCGGGAAGACGAACAGCGAGATCCGGTTGTCGCGGTCCAGGCCGATCAGCACCACGACCAGGGCGAGGAAGGCGAGCGCGGCCCCGCTGACCCAGGCGCCACCGGGCGCCTTGAAGGTGGGCGGCGGCAGCCGGCCGGCCTGCCAGGCCCGGCGGTAGCGGATCTGGGAGATCAGGATCATCGCCCAGGTCCACAGTCCGCAGACGGTGGCGACGGAGGTGATGTACTCGAACGCCCTGGCCGGGACGAGGTAGTTGAGCACCACGCCGACGCCCATCAGCAGGCAGGAGACGGTGATCGCGAAGGCCGGGGTGCGGCGGGCGTTGAGCCTGGTGAGGCGTTCCGGGGCCTGGCCGCTCAGCGCGAGGTCGCGCAGCATGCGGCCGGTGGAGTACATCCCGGAGTTGCAGGAGGAGAGCGCGGCGGTGAGCACCACGAAGTTGATGATGCCGGCCGCCGCCGGGATGCCGATCTTGCCGAAGGCGGCGACGAACGGGCTGACGCCGGGCTGGAATTCGGTCCACGGGACGAGCGAGAGGATCACCACCAGGGCGCCGATGTAGAACAGCATGATGCGCCAGGGCAGGGTGTTGATGGCGCGCGGCAGGGTCTTCTCGGGGTTCTCGCTCTCCCCCGCGGTGACGCCGACGAGTTCGACGCCCAGGTAGGCGAACATGACGATCTGGAGGGTCATCACGGTGGAGCCGATGCCCTGCGGGAAGAAGCCGCCGTCCTGCCAGAGGTGGCCGAGTGACGCGGTGTCACCGGCCTTGCTGAAGCCCAGGGTCAGCACCCCGACGCCGATCAGGATCATGCCGATGATGGCGGTGACCTTGACCATGGAGAACCAGAACTCGATCTCGCCGAACAGCTTCACCGAGATCAGGTTGGCCGCGTAGAGCAGGACCAGGAAGGTCAGCGCGCTCGCCCACTGCGGTATGTCGGGCGCCCAGAAGCGCACGTAGACGGCGGCGGCGGTGGTCTCCGCCATGCCGGTGACGACCCAGAACAGCCAGTACGTCCAGCCGGTCACGTAGCCGGCGAAGGGGCCGAGGAACTCCCGGGCGTACTCGGCGAAGCTGCCGGAGACCGGGCGGTAGGTGAGCAGTTCGCCGAGCGCCCGCATGATCACGAAGATCACCAGGCCGGCGACGGCGTAGGAGAGGATCAGGCTCGGGCCGGAGCGGGAGATCGCGGTGCCGGCGCCGAGGAAGAGGCCGGTGCCGATCGCTCCGCCGATGGCGATCATCTGGATCTGGCGGCTGCCGAGCCCGCGCTCGTAGCCCTCGGCGTTCGGCGTGCTGTCGAGCCTGTCGTCGTCCGACTTCTCGGCCACGGTGCACCGTCCTGTCCTGGTCGGTCTCGGGGGTGGAGAAGTCGTACCACGCATGGTTCGGATAGCGGTGCCCATCTGAGCGTTATTTGAGCATGGCCTGGCATGGTTTGCCCGATTTTCACAAGAATGCCCCGGCCAATCGTCCACGTTCTGGACGAAACGGCCGGGGCTTGCCCGGAATCGGGCAGGATCACCCTCCCCGCGACTCTCCGGGGTCAGTCCGCGATGGCCTCCAGCAGCGACTCCTGCAGGGCGCCCAGCCACAGGTACGCCATCACCAACGGCTTGCGCTCGTCGCCGTCCGGCAGCTCGTAGAGGCCGTCCTCGTCCTCCTCGCTGACCTCCAGCCGGACGCCGACGGCCAGCCGCAGGTCGTTCAGTGCGCCCAGCCAGCGCGAACAGTCGGGGGCGCCGAGCTTGAGCACCCCGCCCTCGTCACCGAGGCCGTCCAGCGCCCGGACCACGAACAGCGCGTCGTCCCGCTTGCGGGCCCGCAGGTCCAGCTCGGTGAAGCGGCGGAACTCCCCGGACGCGAGCCTGGCCTCCTCGTCCTCCGGCTTCTCCGGATCGCCGTAGGCGTTCGGGAAGAACCGGGCCAGCACCGGGTCGGCGGGCGCCTCGGTCGGCCCCTCGGCGAACAGCGCGGCCAGCGGGTCGCCGCCCTCCCCGCCCGGGCCGGGGCCGATCAGCTCCAGCAACTGCACTTCCAGCGAGCGCAGGATGGAGGCCTCCCACTCGTCCAGCGCGATCGCCGCGCCGCCACCGCCGGTGCTCTCGAACAACCCAGCCATCTGTATCGGTCAGCCCGTCTTCGTCGTCTTCGGTCGGGGGGCGCCCCGGTCGCGGAACCGGCGGTCCCGCGCCGGTCGCCCGGCGTCAGTCGTGCTGCAGCGTCGCCCAGAGGCCGTAGCCGTGCATCGCCTGGACGTCGCGCTCCATCTCCTCGCGGGAGCCGCTGGAGACCACCGCCCGACCCTTGGTGTGGACGTCCATCATCAGCTTCCGGGCCTTGTCCTTCGGGTATCCGAAGTAGGCCTGGAAGACGTGCTGGACGTAGCTCATCAGGTTCACCGGGTCGTTGTGCACGATGGTCACCCAGGGCGTGTCCGGCTCGACCACCGGGACCCCTTCGACCTCCGGGCGCTCGATCTCCACGGGCGCGACGCTCACGCCGGGTCCTCCTCGCTGGACAGTCGTCGGTTACCACTCACGCCCCATGCTGCCATCCGAGGGACAGCCGGGCGATTCCGGGCCCGCCCGTTCGAGGAGAAATCGTCACTCTGACGCTAAGTGGTAGTAGCATCATCCTCATGGACGCCACTTCAGTACGCGCGGCCGGCTCGACCGCGCTTCTCACCGACCGCTACGAGCTCACCATGCTGCAGGCCGCCCTGCGCAGCGGGGCCGCGCACCGCCGCTCCGTCTTCGAGGTGTTCACCCGCCGCCTGCCGGGCGGCCGCCGCTACGGCGTCCTGGCCGGCACCGGGCGGGTCCTCGACGCCGTGGAGAACTTCCGCTTCTCCACCGCCCAGCTCGACTGGCTGGCCGACCAGGACGTCGTCGACGAGGACACCCTGCGCTACCTCGCCGACTACCGCTTCCGCGGCGACATCCACGGCTACCCCGAGGGCGAGGTCTACTTCCCCGGCTCGCCGCTGCTCACCGTCGAGGGCACCTTCGCCGAGGCGGTGATCCTGGAGACGGTGATCCTCTCGATCCTCAACTTCGACTCGGCCGTCGCGGCCGCCGCCTCCCGGATGACCGCCGCCGCCGGGGGCCGCCCGGTGATCGAGATGGGTGCCCGGCGGGCCCACGAGCGGGCCGCCGTCGCCGCCGCCCGCGCCGCGTACGTGGCCGGCTTCGCCGCCACCTCCGACCTGGAGGCCGGCTTCACCCACGGCATCCCGACCACCGGCACCGCCGCGCACGCCTTCACCCTGGTACACGACAGCGAGCGGGACGCCTTCAAGGCGCAGATCGCCTCGATGGGCCGGGGCACCACGCTGCTGGTCGACACCTTCGACCTGGGCGAGGCCGTGCGCACCGCGGTCGAGGTGGCCGGCCCCGAGCTGGGCGCCGTCCGGATCGACTCCGGCGACCTCACCCTGCTGGCCCACCGGGTCCGCCGCCAGCTGGACGACCTGGGCGCCGAACGAACCAGGATCATCGTCACCTCGGACCTGGACGAGTACGCGATCGCCGCCCTGGCCGCCGCCCCGGTGGACGGCTACGGCGTGGGCACCAGCCTGGTCACCGGCAGCGGGCACCCGACCTGCGCGATGGTCTACAAGCTGGTCGCCCGGGCCGAGACCGACGGCGGGCCGATGGTGTCGGTGGCCAAGCGCGCGGCCGGCGGCAAGACCAGCGTCGGCGGCCGCAAGTGGGCGGCCCGCCGGCCCGACGCCGACGGCGTGGCCGAGGCCGAGGTGGTCGGCACCGGGCCCGTCCCGGAGGAGCTGCGTCCGCACCTGACCCAGGTGCCGCTGGTGCTGGGCGGCGAGACCGTCGGCCGGGAACCGCTGAGCGCCGCCCGCGACCGGCACGTCCGCGCCCGCGCCGCGCTGCCGCTGTCGGCCACCCAGCTGTCCAAGGGCGACCCGGTGCTGCCGACCGAACTGCTCCTGCCCGCCGAGGCGGGCCACTGACGAAGGCCCGGGGCCGGACCACCGAACCGGCCCCGGGGCTTCCGCCTCCGCACCCCACTCCCTAGAGTCAGCCGTACAGTCCCCCGGAGCTCCCCGAGAGCCCCCGCGCCGCTCCCGGCCGGGCCGCGCACTCCCGGGGGCTCCCCCACCGGGGCGCCGCCTCCCGCGGGCCCCCGAGATCCGAGGATGCCAGCCATGCACCGGGCACTGATCGTCGTCGACGTGCAGAACGACTTCTGCGAGGGCGGCAGTCTGGCCGTCGCCGGCGGCGCCGAGGTGGCCGCCGCCATCACCGGCCTGATCGCCGAGTCCGCCCCCGCCTACCGACACGTCATCGCCACCCGCGACCACCACATCGACCCCGGCGGCCACTTCTCCGCCGAGCCGGACTACGCCGACAGCTGGCCGCCGCACTGCGTGGCCGGCACCGAGGGCGTGGGCTTCCACCCCAACTTCGCGCCCGCCGTCATCTCCGGCGCGGTCGAGGCGGTCTTCGACAAGGGCGCCCACTCCGCGGCGTACAGCGGCTTCGAGGGGCTGGACGAGAACGACCGGGGCCTGGCGCAGTGGCTGCGCGAGCGGCAGGTCGAGGAGGTCGACGTGGTCGGCATCGCCACCGACCACTGCGTCCGGGCGACCGCGCTGGACGCCGCCCGGGCGGGCTTCTCCACCCGGGTGCTGCTGGACCTCACCGCCGGGGTGAACCCGGAGACCACCGATGCGGCGCTCGCCGAGCTGCGGGAGGCCGGGGTCGAACTGGTCGGCACGCCGGTGGTGCGTCCGTAGCGGCGCCTCCCGGATCCGCCGGTCCGCGGCCGGCACCGTCCGCTCAGACCACCAGCAGCTCCACCACGTCCGTCCCGCCGACCCGGTACGCCTCGCGCAGTTCGCCACCGACGGCGTCCGGGTCGGCGGCGAGCCGGGCCCCGGAGACGTACACCACGCGGATGCCCAGGTACTCCATCCGGTGCTGGCCGCCGTGCACCCAGGCCGCCTCGCCCTCGCTCACGCAGCGCAGCTCCGATTCCACCTCCACCGCGACGCCCCGCTCCGGCCAGTAGAGGTCCGGAACGGCGATGTACGTGCCGCCGCGCATCCGCAGCTCGGGGGAGTTCAGCGGCGCGGGCAGCAGCGCCTCGCCCAGCAGACCGGCGACCCGGTTCAGCGACAACTCCCGCTCGGCGGCCAGCAGTTCGTCCAGCGCGGCACGCACCCGGGGGTCGCGGGTCAGCCCGGAGTCGGCCAGCTCGGCCACCAACTCACCCGCCGTGCAACGGTTCTCGCCCAGGGCGACGGCCTCGCGCAGCACCTCGCGCACCGGCGCCGGTCCGCCCGGCCGGGCCGTCCACTCACCCAGCGCGTCCGCGACCGCGCGGGCCACCGGCGCGCAGGCCAGGCCGTGCACCGAGCGGGCCTCCAACTCCCGCTCGGTGCGCCGGATACGCACCTCGCCGACGTCTTTCAGCCGCCGCTGACGGGGCACCAGGACATCCACCCCGGTCACCGCGGGCAGCCGGGGGACGGTGGTGAAGCCGTACAGCGCCAGCGCGGCCGTACCGGTGATCACCGCACCGGCACGGCGCCCCTCCTCGCGTCCGTTCTGCGCCGCGTACAGCAGCGCGGCCCACATCCGCTGCTCCGGCGTGGGCTCGGCGGGCTGCAACAGGTAGACCCGGGGCAGCAGTCGCTGCCAGGGGCCGCCCCGGCGACAGTGCTCGGTGATGATCCGGGCCGGCACGCCCCGGGCGCGCAGCTGGCTCGCGGTGACGACGTTCTGCTGACGCTTCGCCAGATCCTCCAGGGACGGCGGCGGAGACGGAATCCGGTAGCTCATGCCGACACCATCCCCAACCGCCCGGACCCGCGACCGGGACCCTGACGCACTGTTACTCAACCGTCGCGAAACCGGGATCAGCTCGCACTAAAGTCCTCATACCCTCACTCATTTGGAGTAATTGACGCTCATCAGGTTGTCATACGCGATCGCAAGCGATCGGCAACCTGGTCGCCTGACCCAGAGTGACCAAGGGCATACGGCGAGGGACCCTCCGGGCGTCAATCGCACCCCGTGGATTGCCTAGGCTTACGTCATGTCACGTGACGAGACCGCAGGCCTCCGCGCGGCCCAGCTCCGCCTCGGCCGTCTGCCCGGATACGTCCGCCGCCCGGACCCGGCCCGCCGCAGCGGCGAGAAGGGCCATACGTACAAGAAGGGCTGGGAAGTCCGCTTCACCGCCCGCAGCGAGGCCGAGATAGCAGAGATCCGCGACCTCGTGGTCGCCGCCGGGTTCGCCCCGGCCAGGCCCTTCTTCAAGGGCCACCAACTCATCCAGCCCGTCTACGGCATGGCGGCCGTTCAGGCCTACCTCGCCGCTAGACAGGCGGCCGAGGAACACGCCGCCCGGGCCGAGCTCGGCCGCCGCCGACGCGCGACGGGGGCGTCCAGATGGGCGGTGGCCCGGTCGTAACGGGCCCGGTCAGCGGCGCGCGCAGTCATGACCGCAGCCTGCCAGACAGGATTACCG
>NZ_JBHUAF010000198.1:0-15146 GCF_042789895.1 Kitasatospora sp. NPDC056783 | reverse complement strand
CTGCCCGACTACATGGTCCCCTCCGCCGTCGTCCTCCTCGACGCCCTGCCACTCACCGCCAACGGCAAGGTCGACCGCACCGCACTGCCCGCCCCCGACGCGAGCCGGCCCGGCTCCGGGCGGGCGCCCGCGACGCCCGGCGAGGAACTGCTCCGCGGCCTGTTCGCCGACGTGCTCGGGCTGGAGGAGGTCGGCGTGGACGACAACTTCTTCGAGCTGGGCGGGCACTCGCTGCTGGCCGGCCGGCTGGTCGCGGGCCTGCGCGAACTGGTCGGCGAGGACGAGCGGATCGGTGTCCGCGCGGTGTTCGAGGCGCCGACCGTCGCCCGGCTCGCCGAACGGCTGGCCCAGGGCCCGGACGCCGAGAGCTTCCCCGTGCTGCTGCCGATCCGCACCCGCGGCTCGCGCCCGCCGCTGTTCTGTGTCCACCCCGCCGCGGGCATCAGCTGGGTCTACACCGGGCTGCTGCGCCACCTCGACTCCGAGCAGCCGATCTACGGCCTCCAGGCCCCCGGCCTGGCCGACCCGGACGCGCGCCCGGCCTCGGTCGAGGAGCTGGCCCGGACCTACCTCGCGCGCATCCGCGCCGTCCGCCCCGAGGGTCCGTACGCCCTGCTCGGCTGGTCCTTCGGCGGCGCCGTCGCCCACGCGATCGCCGCACTGCTGCGCCGACAGGGCGAGGAGGTACGGCTGTTGGCGCTGCTGGACGCCTACCCGGGCACCGGCGAGCCGGCGCCCGAGCGGGGCCGGGACGACCCGGCGCGGCTCGCGGAGATCCTCGACTCGCTCGGCCACCCGGCCGCGGAGGCCACCGCCTGGCCCACCGACGAGGACGGCTACGCCGCGCTCGTCCGGGGCGGCGAGGGCCCGCTCGCCGGCCTCAGCGGCGCCGGGGTGGCCCGGGTGGTCTCGGTCTTCCGCGCCAACACCGAGCTGTCCCACGCGCTTCCGCTGCCCGGCTACGACGGCGACGCGGTGTTCTTCACCGCCGCCGAGGACCGGCCGGCCGACGCCCCCGACCCGGAGAGCTGGCGCCCGCACCTGGGCGGCCGGCTCGACGTCCACGAGGTACCGAGCACCCACGGGGCGATGACGGGTCCCGAGGCGCTGGCCGCCATCGGTCCGGTCCTCGCCGCCCGTCTGACGTCCTGACCCGCCCGCCCCACCGACCCACCACCCCGACCGACCGCAGGTGACCGGCCTGCGCACCCATCGCGGACCGCACCCGGTCCGCCCACGGAGAAACGGACACCACCATGACCACCGCGTCCATCCCCGAGTCCTGGCACGGCATCACCCCGTCGCCGATCACCTCGGCCGACGCCTACAACGGCTTCATCGCCGCGAACGTGATCTTCGCGCTGGACCGGATCGGCCTGCTGGAGGCGATCGGGCGCGGCGAGCCGCTGTCGGCCGCCGGGGCCACCGCCCGGTCCGGCGACACCGCCCGCACCGGGGCCGTGCTGCGCGCCGCCGCCGACTACGGCTACCTCAAGGCCGACGGCGACGCCTACCTGCCCACCGCGGCGGGCGTGGAGATCGCCGCCGCGCGCGGCTACTTCACCTGGGCCGTCGGCGGCTACCACGACGTGTTCGGCCGCGCCGGCCAGCTGAGCGCCGGCACCCGCCGCTACGGCGAGGACGTCTTCCGCGACGAGGCGATGGTCGCCCTCGGCTCCGCCCAGTGCGACCAGTCGCTGTTCGCCGCGCAGCTCACCGACGTGCTCTCCGGCATCGACTTCCGCACCATCGCCGACCTCGGCTCCGGCACCTCCGCCCGGGTGCGCCGGGTGGTCTCCCAGCGCGAGGGCAGCCGGGGCCTGGGCATCGACATCAGCCGTCCGGCCACCGACATCGCCCGCCGCGAGATCGCCGGGGCCGGGATGGAGGAGCGGGTCACCGCCGTCCGCGCGGACGTACTGGGCCTGCTCGGCACCCAGGTCGACAACGACGCCGAGGCCGCCGAGGTGGCCGAGGTCGACACCGTGATGAGCTTCTTCCTGCTGCACGACCTGCTGGCCGACCCGGACACCCGCTCCTCGATCTTCACCCGGATGCGGGAGGCCTTCCCCAAGGCCCGCACCTTCGTCCTCGGCGACACCATGCTGCGTGACCCGGGCACCTCCGACGGCGCCCAGCCGGTCTTCTCGGTCGGCTTCGAACTGGCGCACGCGATGATGGGCGTGCCGCTGCACACCAAGGCCACCTACGAGGAGCTGTTCACCGCCGCCGGCCTGCGGATCGACCGCGTCGAGGCGCTGGCCACCCCGCACTCCTGGCTCTACGTCCTCCAGGCCGACTGATGGCCGCGGCACCCGTCGGACACCGGCCGGCGCGGAACGCGCACCCGTACCCGCCACCGCCGTCCGTGCCCGCCGCGCCGCGGACCGGTCACGCGCCGGCGGTGCGGCCGGCGGCCCGGCGGGTGCGGGACCACCGGGTGCCGTACGCGGTGGACCGGCTCCGGGAGACGGGCCCGGTCGCCGCCGTCACCGCCATCACCGCCGGCGTGGGGGGACATCGGCCCAGCGGTGGTCGAGGGCTCCACCGCCGTCGCGCCGCCCGCCCCTCGAAACCCCCCGTCCTCCTCATGAGAGAGCTCCACCGATGACCGACCGTTCCTCTCCTCTCCCCGCCCCGGTCCCCGTCGGACTCGACCACGTCGAGTTCCACGTCGCCGACCTGGGCACCGAAATCACCCGGCTGACCACCGAGTACGGCTTCGAGCTGCTCGTCCCGCCGACCGAGCGCGGCGCCGCCGCCGAGCGCTGCCTGTCCGCACTGGTCGGCCAGGCCTCGATCCGGCTGCTGCTCACCCAGCCGCTGGCCGCCGGCCACCCGGCCACCGGCTACCTGGCGCGGCACGGCGACGGCGTGGCCGCGCTCGGCCTGCGGGTGCCGGACGCCGCCGAGGCGTTCCGCGTCCTGACCGACCGCGGCGCCACCGCGCTGCGCCCGCCGCTGGCCGAGGACGGCTGCGTCACCGCGGTGGTCGACGCCTTCGGCGACGTGGTGCACACCCTGGTCGAGCGCGCCCCCGGCGTCCCGGCCGGCCGCATCCCCGGCCTGCCGGACCCGGCCCCGCTGACCGGCGCGGGCGCCGTCGGTCTGAGCTCCGTCGACCACTTCGCCGTCCTGGTCCCGTTCGGCGAGCTGCGCTCCACCGAACGCCGCTACCACGAGGTCCTCGGCTTCCGGACGATCTTCGAGGAGCGGGTCGAGGTCGGCGCGCTCGGCATGGACTCGGCGGTCGTGCAGAGCGCCGACCACAGCGTCACGCTCACCCTGATCGAGCCGCTCGGCGCGGACGCGGGCGGCCAGATCGCCTCCTTCCTGGCCGGCCACGAAGGCGCCGGGGTGCAGCACGTCGCCTTCGCCGCCGAGGACGCCGTGCACGCCGTCTCCGCCATGGCCGGGCGCGGCGTGCCGTTCCTGCGCGCCCCGGCGGCCTACTACGACGCGCTGCCCGGCCGCCTGACGCCGCTGAGGCACTCCACCGACCGGCTGCGCGAGCTGAACCTGCTCGTCGACCAGGACCACGACGGCCAGCTGTTCCAGGTCTTCACCCGCTCCCGGCACCCGCGGCACACCTTCTTCTTCGAGGTGATCGAGCGCGTCCGGGCCCGCAACTTCGGCAGCAACAACATCCGCGCGCTCTACGAGGCCGTGGAACTCCAGCGCGACGCCAGCGGGGTGGCCGGATGAGCGCGCCCCTCCGCGGTGGGCCGCCGGCCCCCGGGCGCCCGGCGCTGTGCGTCGCCGAGTACGCCGAGCGGGCCCGGGCCGTGCTCACGCCCGAGGTGTGGGAGTGGCTGGAGGGCGGCGCGGAGCGCGAGCTGACCCTCGCCGCCAACCGGGCCGCCTTCGACCGGGTGGGCCTGGTGCCCCGGGTGCTGGCCGACGTCAGCACCCGGGACACCGCCGCCACCCTGGTGCGCAGCCGGTCGGCCCTGCCGGTCGCGGTGGCGCCGGTCGCCTACCACCGGCTGTTCCACCCCGAGGGCGAGCTGGCCTCGGCCCGCGCCGCCGCGGCGGCGGGCGTGCCGTTCACCGTCGGCACGCTCAGCAGCGTCGGCTTCGAGGAACTGGCGGACACCGGGGCCACCCTCTGGTTCCAGCTGTACTGGCTGCGCGACCGCGGCCGGCTGCTGGACCTGGTGAAGGCGGCCGAGGCGGCGGGCAGCGAGGCGCTGGTCGTCACCGCCGACGTCCCGTACATGGGCCGCCGGCTGCGCGACGCCCGCAACGCCTTCGCGCTGCCCGGACACGTGCGCGCCGCGCTGCTGGAGGACGGCGCCGCCGGGCGGGCGCACGAGTCCACCGCCGCCGTCTCCGCGGTGGCCGCGCACACCGCCGAACTGCTCTCCCCCGGCGTCACCTGGGCCGACCTCGACTGGCTGCGCGGGCGGACCGCGCTGCCGCTGGTGGTCAAGGGCGTGCTCGACCCGGCGGACGCGCGGCGGGCCGCCGGCCTCGGCGCCGCGGCCGTGGTGGTCTCCAACCACGGCGGCCGCCAACTCGACCGCGCGGTGCCCGCGTTGACCGCCCTGCCCGCCGTCGCCGAGGCGCTGGCCGGCCGGGACTGCCAGGTGCTGATGGACAGCGGGGTGCGCGGCGGCTCGGACGTGCTCACCGCGCTGGCCCTCGGCGCGTCCGGGGTGCTGCTCGGGCGTCCGCTGATCTGGGGCCTGGCGGCCGGCGGCCGGGCCGGCTGCGCCGAGGTCCTCGACCTGCTCGCCGCCGAGCTGCGGCACGCCCTCGGCCTGGCCGGCTGCGCCGACCTGCGGGCCGCCGCCGAGTTGCGCACCACCCCTCTGCCCGGCCCGACCCGGGACACCCCGTGACCGCCCCCGCCACCCCGGCCGACCCGCCGCCGGCCCGCACACCGGCCCGCACGCATCCCTCGCCGACCCGGCGACGACCTCGATGAACTGCTCGCCGAGGCCTCCCTCCGCCACCCGGAGGCGGTCTCCCGCGCGGTCCTGACCGGCCGTCGGGGGGCGTCCCCGTTCGGGGCGCCCCCCGATGGTGACGGTGCGCATCACTCCCGCCACGCTGGGCAGCATCCGGGTGCACGTACCGGACCCCATCGAGGAGGACGCATGCCGCACGACGAGAGCCGGCCCGCCGCCGACCGCTCCGGGGCGGGCGCCGAGGAGGGCCTGCGCCGTTCGGCCGCCTTCCTGGTCGACGAGGCGCTCGGCTTCGCCTTCCCCGCCGCCCTGCGCGCCGCCGCCGACACCGGGGTGGCCGACGCCCTCGCCGCCGGCCCCGCCACCCCCGACGAACTCGCCGCCGCCACCGGCACCGACGCCCGGAACCTGTACCGGGTGCTGCGCCTGCTCGCCACCCGTGCCGTGGTCGCCGAGGACGAGCGGGGCCGATTCACCCTGACCGAGGCCGGGCAGGCGCTGCGCGCCGATGTCCCGTACTCCGTCCGCGACGCCGTCCGGATGCTCACCGACCGCGCCTTCTGGCTGCCGGCCGGGCGGATGACGGACTGCCTCACCGAGGGCGGCACCGCCTTCGACGCCGTCTTCGGCATGCCGTTCTTCGACCACTTCGCCCAGGACGAGCGGACCGCCGCCGTCTTCCACGTCGGCATGGCGGCGATGTCCGAAGCGGAGAACGCTGCCGTCGCGGCCGCCTACGCGTTCCCGGACACCGGCACGGTGGTGGACGTCGGCGGCGGCCACGGCGGCCTGCTGCGGGAGGTGCTGCGCCGCAACCCCGGACTGCGCGGCGTGCTCCACGACCGGGCCCACGTACTGGCCGGCCACCGGCTGGACGACGAGAAGGAGATCGCCGGCCGCTGGAGCACCGCCGAGGGCGACTTCTTCACCGCCGTACCGGCCGGGGACGTCCTCCTGCTGAAGCGGATCACCCACGACTGGGACGACGACGAGTGCGTCACCCTGCTCGGCCACTGCCGCCGCGCCCTGCGCCCCGGCGGCCGGGTGCTGGTGCTGGACGCCGTCGTCCCCCGGGACAACGCGCCCCACCAGGCCAAGGCCATGGACCTGCTGATGATGGTCTCGCTCACCGGCCGCGAGCGCACCGAGGCGGACTTCGCGGAGCTGCTCGGGCGGGCCGGCCTGCGGCTGTCCCGGGTGCTGCCGACGCCCACCGTCCTGTCCGTGGTCGAAGCGGTCGTGCAGAATTGACCTTCAGTCACTCCATCACCGATCGGGGACACACATGACCGAGCGCTTCGCCGTCCTGGACGAGTTGGCCGCCAAGTGGGGCCTGGGCGAGCTCGAACTCGTCGGCAAGGGGCTGGAGTTCAGCGTGTTCCGGGCCGTGGGGCGGGACGGCGGGCCGGTGGCCGTCCGGATCGCGCACCGGCGCTTCGACTCCAACGCCAACGACCCGTACGTGGACACCCGTGACCTGCTGGTCCAGGAGTACACCGTCGCCCGGCACCTGGCCGCCCACGGGCTGCCGGTCGCCCGGCCCCGGGAGCTGGTCCTCGGGGACGACCCCGGCTGCCCCGACGTGCTGCTCTCCGACTACGTCGAGGACGACGGCTCGCCGCTCGACTCCCACGCCCTGGGGCGGCTCCTGGCCCGGCTGCACGCCGTGCCGCCGCCGCGGCTGCGGCCGGTCGCGGCGGAGGGCGGCGGCACGGCGGAGGCGGTCGCCGCCCGGACGGCCCGCCGCTGGGCCGAGGTGGGCCGCCGGGTCGCCGACTGGCCCGAGCCGCCGGCCGCCGGCCCGCTGGCGGGGCGGCTGGCCGGCCTCACCGAGCGCAGCCTGCTCCACCTGGACGTCCGCAGCTCCAACATCCGCCGCGCGCGGGGGAACGCCACCGCCCTGCTGGACTGGTCGAACGCCCTGCTGGGCAGCCCCGCCCTGGAGTTCGGCCGGCTGGCCGAGTACGCCCGCTACCCGGAGAACGACCTCGACCCGGCGGCGCTGCGGGACGGCTACGCGAGCCTCGCCGACGTCCCGGCCGACGACGACCCGTGCCTGCTCGCCGGCCGGCTGGACGCCGCCCTGATGCTCGCCAACGTGTTCCTCTCGGAGGCCGCCGACCCCACCCGCGGCCCGGAGGCCGCCGCCCACGCCCGGGAGCTCGCCGAGCGCCTGATCCCGTAGCGGGGGCCGCCCCTCACCCGCCGCGGGCCCCGTGAGGCCCGCGGCGTCGCGGCGTCGCGGCGCGCAATCAGCCACTCCGGGCGGCGGACGGCGGCGTTCCGGTCGATCGTCCGGCCCGGGGTTGACGCCCAAATTGGTCTATGCCACTTTCTGATCGCACGGCCCCGCCACCTCCTCCCCCACCGCCGGACCGCGGGTGGGACCGGGCTCCCCTCCGCCGGTGCCGCGCACCGTCCCCCACATCAGGAGAGGAACCCCCATGAGCACCCGAACCAGCCGTCGACGCCCCCGCGTCCGCGCGGCGCTCGCCGCCCTCGTCGCCACCGGGCTCGGCGCCGGCCTGCTGGGCGCGGCCGTGCCCGCGGCGGCGGCCGGCGAGTCGCTCGCCGTGCAGTACCGCAACGGCGGCAGCGGCGGCGCCGAGGCCGCACCGTGGCTGAAGGTCGTCAACACCGGCTCCGCGCCGGTCGCCCTGAAGCAGGTCAAGCTGCGCTACTACTTCAAGGCCGCCGCCCCCTCGGCCGCCTACCGCTTCGCCTGCGACTGGGCCGCCCGGGGCTGCGCCAACGTCACCGGCACCTTCGGCACCATCGACGAGCCGGGCTCGGCCGCCGACCGCTACCTGGAGATCGGCTTCACCGCGGGCGCCGGCACCCTGGCCCCCGGGGCCGGCAGCGGTGACCTGCAACTGCGCTTCCACCGCGCGGACTGGCAGTCCGTGAACCAGGACGACGACTACTCCTACGGCGCCTCCCAGAGCGGGTACGCGGACTGGGCGAAGGTCACCGCCGTCGTCGGCGGCGTCCAGGTCTGGGGCACCGCGCCGACCGCGCCGACCGTTCCGGGCGGCGCGGTGCTCTTCGACGACTTCGACTACACCGGCCACGACGACCCGGCGCTCGCCGCCCACGGCTGGAGCGTCCGCTCCGGCGGCGGCGGGCCGGGCGTGTGGGGGGCGAGCTGGGCGCCCGAGAACGTCACCTTCGCCAAGGAGGCCGGGAACGGGGTGATGACCCTGCGGACCTCGACCGCGGGGACGGCCGAGTCCACCCGGCAGAGCGAGTTCCACAGCGACGCCATGAAGTTCCGCTACGGCACGTACGCCGCCCGGGTCCGCTTCTCCGACGCCCCGGTGACCGGGCCCGACGGCGACCACGTCGTGCAGAGCTTCTTCGCGATCAACGACCTGACGGCCCCGATGGCCAAGGACTACTCCGAGTACGACTTCGAGTACCTGCCGAACGGCGGCTGGGGCGAGGCCTCGAACATCTTCTTCGCCACCTCGTGGGACACCTACGGCCCCGAGGGATCGGTCAACCAGTACACCACGTCGCGCAGTTCGTTCGCCGGCTGGCACGACCTCGTGCTGACCATCGACGACACCGGCATCGTCTACTACGTCGACGGGGCCGAGTTCGCCCGCCACGACACCCGCTACCTGCCCGAGCGGCCGATGCTGATCGCCTTCAACCAGTGGCTCACCGACCTCACCGGCCGCACCGGCACCGAGGCGCGCGCCTACGAGGAGCAGGTGGACTACGTCCTGCACGTCAAGGACCGGGTGCTGACGCCCGCCCAGGCCGGCGCCGCCGTGGCCGGCTACCGGGCCGCCGGGGTGTCCTTCACCGACTCCGTCCCCGCGCGCTGAGCCCCGCGCGCTGAACCCCGCGCCGGAATGCCCGACCACCCACCGCCGCACGGCCCTTGTCCGGGCGCCGCGGCGGTGGGCGGTCGGGCCCGGCGGTCAGTCCCGGCCCTCGACCAGGACGGCGGGCTCCAGCGGCGAGGCGATCTCCTGCGGCTTGCTGCGGGAGGCCCAGTCGCGGATGCCCATCAGCACCATCACGAAGAAGACGCCGTAGACGATGCCGGAGAAGTACAGCTCGGAGTGGACGGCGAGCGGCACGCCCACCAGGTCGACGGCCAGCCAGACGAACCAGAACTCCACGTAGCGGCGGGCCTGGCTGTACATGGCGAGGATCGAGCCGACGAAGATCCAGGCGTCCGCGAGGACCATCCACAGCGGCGCGCCGGGGTAGAACGAGGCGTCCGTCCACTTCAGCACCGCGCCGAACGCGGCCGTCCCCAGCGCCATCGCGGCGATCAGCAGGACGCGCTCCCGGCCCGACGCCCAGCGGACGTTGATCGCGCCCTCCTGCTCGCGGCTGCGCTTCCAGGTCGCCCAGCCCCAGGAGGCCGAGACGATGATGACGATCTGCCGGGCGGCGTTGCCCCCGAGGTGCACGTTCAGGCTGGCGATCAGCAGCAGCACCGAACCGAGGATCTGCACCGGCCAGGCCACCAGCGAGCGCCGCAGCGCCAGCCAGACGGTGGCGAGCGCCAGGATGTTGCCCAGGAAGTCGGACCAGTA
The DNA here is from genome assembly GCF_042789895.1 of Kitasatospora sp. NPDC056783. Classification (NCBI taxonomy): domain Bacteria; kingdom Bacillati; phylum Actinomycetota; class Actinomycetes; order Kitasatosporales; family Streptomycetaceae; genus Kitasatospora; species Kitasatospora sp. NPDC056783. The sequence goes on along the minus strand of NZ_JBHUAF010000198.1, from coordinate 5,677 downwards.
GACGGGGAGGCCGAAGAAGTCGAACTGCTCGTTCAGCCAGTGGAACGCGCTCATGACTCACACCTTTGTTCGTGCGGAGCGAGGTGGGGGAAGCCGGTCGGCCCCACCGGAGGTGGGGGAAGCGGGGCCGACCGGGCACGGGGGCGCGGGGCGCGGGAGGGGATGCGCACCGCGCAGGTGAAGGAGGGTGAAGCGTCCGGCTCGTGACGGTGCGTCAGGAACGGGCGGCGGCGAGGACGAGCCGCCCGTGCGCGGAGTCCAGCAGGACCTCCGAGCGGCGGACGTCCTCCCGGGCCGCGAGCAGCAGCTCGTCGACGGAGGCGAAGCGCTCGGTGTCCCGGATGCGGGCGACGAGCCAGAGGTCGACGCGCTCGCCGTACAGGTCGTCCGAAGTGTCGTGGCAGTACACCTCGGTGTGGATCTCGGGGGTGTCGCAGAAGGTCGGGTTGGTGCCGACGCTGACGGTGGCGCGGTGCACCGTTCCGGTCGCCCGGCGGGCCAGCCAGCCGCTGTAGATCGCGGGTGGCGGGACGGCCGCGCCCGGGTCGGGGGCGATGTTGGCGGTGGGGAAGCCCAGGCCCCGCCCCCGGCCGGCACCACGCACCACGGTGCCGGCCAGGGGGCCGACGGCACCGGCCAGGGGGTTCGCGGCACCGGCCGGGGGGTTCGGCGGAGCGTCAGGCATGGGGGCTGAGCTCGCGGAACTGGCTGGTGTGGAAGACCAGCGGTTCCACCCCGGGGAACAGCTCGGAGGTGAGCAGCTCCATCAGGACGATCTCGTGGTCGCCGCCGTCGTACACCGCGTTCACCCGGGCGGTCAGCCACAGGGCCGCCCCGTGGATCAGCACCGCGCCGTCCGCCGTCGCCTGCCGGCCGGTGCCCTCGAAGCGGTCGCCCGCGCGGGAGGCCAGCCGTCGGCAGAGCGCGCCCTGGCCGTGGCTGAGCACGCTCAGCCCCAGCACCGGGGCCTCCAGCAGCCTCGGCCAGGTGGTCGAGGTGCGGGCCACGCTGATCGCGACCATCGGCGGCTCCAGCGAGATGGACACGAAGGAGCTCACCGCGAGCCCGACCGGTTCGCCGTCGCGCAGCGCGCCGAGCGCGACCACCCCGGTGGGGTAGGCGCCGAACGCCTGGCGCAGCACCGCGGCGTTCAGCTCCGTCGGGCTCGGCTCCGTCGGGCCGGGCTCCGCCGGGGCGGGGCGGGCCGGGGCGGTGTCGTGAGTGGGGGTGACCATGGTCGTCGCCGTCCTCTCGTCGCGGGTCGGTGGGTCAGTGGCGGTACTGCGCGGCCGGGTGGCTGGCCGGCAGGTCCCGGCCGGGGCCGCCGGTCAGCCGCTCGCGCAGCGACTCGCCGGCCGCGTACTCGCCGCGGAAGAGGCCGCGGGAGCGCAGGATCGGCAGCACCGACTCGACGAACTCCACGGTGGAGGCGGGCTGCACGGTCGGCGAGAGCAGGAAGCCGTCCAGGTCGGCGCCCTCCGCCAGGGCGCAGATCTCGTCGGCGATCTCCTCGGCGGTGCCGACCACCGGGCGGGCGCCGACGCCGTGGGTGTGCCAGTCGGCGAGCACGTCGCCGACGGTCTTGCCGGCGAACCGGGCGACCTGGGTCTGCGACATCTCGGTGGACAGCTCCGACATGGGGGTGTCCGGCGCGTAGGAGGACAGGTCGAGGCCGGTGAACATGGCGTAGCTGGCGACGGTGACCTCGGGGCGCTGGGCGTCCAGGACGCGCTGCCAGCGGCGCTCGGCGTCCGAGGTGGTGGCGCCGACGACACAGGAGAACGCGGACATCACCTTGACCTCGTCGGCCCGGCGGCCGGCCTTCACGGCCTCCTCGCGGATCGCCGCGGCGTGCCCGGCGAGCTGCCGGACCGAGCCGCTGCCGACGAACATGCACTCGCCGTGCCGCCCGCCGACCCGCCGGCCGGCCGGGGAGGCGCCGGCCTGGAACAGCACCGGGGTGCCCTGCGGGGAGCGGGCGGTGTTGCCGTAGCCGTGCGAGCGGAAGTACGGGCCCTCGTGCTCGACCGGGTGGACCTTCGCCGGGTCGGCGAACCGGCCGTCCTTGTCCTTCTCCAGGGCGTCGGCCTCCCAGGCGCCCTCCCAGTACTTGTAGACCAGGTCGAGGAAGTCCTCGGCCATCTTGTACCGGTCGTCGTGCGCCACCATGTCCATGCCGAAGGCCTTGACCGCGGTGTCGGCGGTGCCGGTGGTCACGATGTTCCAGCCGAGGCGGCCGCCGGACAGCTGGTCCAGGGTGGCCAGCCGGCGGGCGAACGCGTACGGCGGCTCCACCAGCACCGAGCCGGTCACCACCAGGCCCAGGTCGGTGGTGCTCGCCAGCAGCGCCGAGGCGATCACGAACGGGTCCAGGCGCGGCAGGTCCAGGGTCTCCTCGGTGGCGATCGGCGGGCGCGCGCCGTCGATCTCCGACCAGCCCCAGGCGTCGGCCAGGAAGAGGAAGTCCAGCTTGGCGTCCTCGCAGACCTTCGCGATCTCGCGCCAGTAGCCGAGGGTGTCGAACAGGTGCCGGCGGCTGTCGGGGTGGCGCCAGGTGGCGGTGCCGCTCGCGTTGGTCTGGGCGTTCTCGAACAGGCCGATCTTGAGGTTCCGCATGGGGTGTTCTCCGTTGAACTGGTGGTGCGGGGGTGTGGGGGGAGCCGGGGGCGCCGTCGGGGAACGGCGGGGAACGGCGGGGGCTTCAGGAGGCGGTGGGGGCCTCAGGAGGCGGTGGGGGCCTCGGGGCCGGTGGCGGCGTCGAGCTGCGCCGCGGTCGGCATGGAGGACTGGGCGCCGAGGCCGGTGACGGCCAACGAGGCCGCGCGGACGGCCCGTTCGGCGGCGGCGAGCAGGTCGGCGCCCCGGGCGAGGGAGTCGGCGAGGGCGCCGCAGAAGGTGTCGCCGGCACCGACGGTGTCGACGGCGTCCACGACGGGGGCCGGCACGCGCACGGCCGGACGGTCCGGCCGCTTGATCAGCGCCCCGTCCGCGCCGAGCGTCACCACGACGGCCCGGCAGGGCAGCGCGGCCCGTTCCAGCAGGTCCCGCGCCGCGTCCGGCCCGACGGGCGGCCGGGCGCCGAGCAGGGTGGCGAGTTCGCCGAGGTTGGGCACCAGCACGTCGACGGCGGCGAGCACCTCCGGGTCGAGCGCCCTGGCCGGGGCCGGGTTGAGGACGACCGTGCCGCCCTGCTCCCGGGCCCGCAGCACCGCCGCGGCGACCACGTCGGCGGGGATCTCGTGCTGCACCAGGACCACCTCGCCCGCCGACCGGACCAGGTGATCCGGCAGGTCGGCGACCGACAGCTCGGCGTTCGCGCCCGGGTTGACCACGATGGTGTTCTCCCCGGCCCGGTCGACCACCACGGAGGCGATCCCGGTGGCGGCCTCCGGCGCCGGGTGGACCGCCTCGACGTCCACCCCTTCGGCGGCGAGTGCCCGCAGGATGGCCTCGGCGTCCGCGCCGACCCGGGCGACCAGCCGCACCCGGGAGCCGAGCCGGGCCGCCGCGACGGCCTGGTTCGCGCCCTTGCCGCCGACGCCCTCGACGAAGCCCCGCGCGAGCACGGTCTCGCCGGGCCGCGGCAGGTCCTCGACGGTCAGGACGAGGTCGCGGTTGACCGAACCGACGACGGTGATGGCTGGCATCAGCACTGGCATCCGCACTCCCTGGGAGATCGATCTCCCACACTGTGGACCAGGCCCCGGGAACCGTCAAGTACCCTTCGTGCTGCGCATTCCGCCGACCCGGACCCGCCGAGCCCGCCCCGGACCCGACGATCCCGGCCGGAACCGCCGCCCCCGCCCCCGACCGCGAAGGACCCGCCCACGTGACAGCGCCCCGACTCCTCGACGTGGCCGCGGCCGCCGGCGTCTCCCGCGCGACCGCCTCACGCGTCCTGGCGGGAACCCCGCGCAACGTCGACCCCGAGCTCGCCCGCCGGGTCGAGGAGGCCGCCCGGCGCCTGGGCTACCGGATCAACCACTCCGCCCGGGCGCTGCGCACCGGATCCACCGGCACCATCGGCGTGGTCGTCCCCTCGCTCGCCAACCCGTACTTCGTCCAGCTCGCCGACGCGATAGCCCAGCAGGTCCGCGCCGCCGGCGGGCAGCTGGTGGTCTCCGACGCCGCCAACGACACGGCCATCGAGGCCGAGCAGATCGAGACCCTGCTCGGCGGCCGGGTCGACGGCCTGCTCGTCGTCCCGGTCTCGGCCGGCGCGTCCGGCCCCGCCGTCCGGGCCGCCGCCAAGCGCGCGCCCGTCGTCCTCTTCGACCGCTGGGCCACCGGCTCCGGGACGGTCGCCGTCACCCTCGACAACGCCGCCGCGATGCGCCTGCTGCTCGACCACCTCGACGGCCTGGGCCGGCACCGGATCGCCCTGGTCGCCGCCGACCAGGCCTCCTCCTCGGGCGCGGAGCGCCTCGCCGCCTTCACCGAGGCCCGCGGCACCGACGCCACCACCGTCCTGCTGCCGAGCTTCACCACCGACGCCGGGCGCACCGCGGGCCGGCGCATCGCGGAACGGCACGACCGGATCGACGCCGTGGTCTGCGGCGCGGACGTCCTCGCCGTCGGGCTGGTCAGCACCCTGCAGCGCTCGGCGGTCTCCGTCCCCGGGCAGATCGCCGTCACGGGCTTCGACGACACCGAGATCCTCGAACTCCTCGACCCGCCGATCACCTCCATCCGCCACCCGCTCACCGCGATGGCCGAGCGCGCCCTGGCGCTCCTTCAGTCGCCGTCGCGGGAACGGGCGGAGGGCGTCGAGCGGTTCGCCCCGAAGCTGGTGGTGCGCGCTTCCACGGACGCGACCGCCTGACGCCCCCCGTGCCGACGGCGCGTCAGGACGGCTCAGCCGCGGTGCCGGGCCCCCGGCCGGCGGCGCGTGCGCACCAGGAACCAGCGGCCGACGGCCAGCAGCCCCAGCGCCACCGCGCCCTTCGACACCCAGCCGCCGTACTCCTCCACCAGCTGCCAGTTGTCGCCCAGCCAGTAGCCCAGCAGCACGAACGCGGTGTTCCACACCAGGCTGCCGAGCAGGGTCATGGCGGTGAAGGACGCCAGTGGCATCCGCTGGATGCCGGCCGGCACCGAGATGAGGCTGCGCACCACCGGCACCATCCGGGCGATCAGCACCGCCTTGCGTCCGTGCCGCTCGAACCAGGCCTCGGCCCGGTCGATCTCGTGGGCGCTGACCATCGGGACGCGGGCGGCGAGCGCGCGGGTCCGCTCCGGGCCGAGCAGGGCGCCCGCCGCGTAGACGATCCAGGAGCCGGCCACCGAGCCGACGGTGGTCCAGACGATGACGGCCGGAAGGCTCAACGTGCCCTGCCCGGCGGCGAATCCGGCGACCGGGAGGATGACCTCGCTGGGGATGAAGGGCAGCACGGTGTCGACCAGGTTGGTCAGGCCGGCGCCCGCGGCACCGAGGGTGGTCATCACGTCGACGGCCCAGCCGGCGACACCCCCGGCGGGCTCGGCGGAGGCGGAGGCGGTGACGGTGGAGAGCGAAGCGGTGGCCAAGGTTGCGATCATGCCCTCGACGCTAGAAGCCGGGCCGGACCGCCACCATGCGGTCAACCGCCCGGCCACCCTGCGGTTCTCCGCACCCCCGGCCACAACGGCCCCGCCCGGAGCGGCGGGCGGCGGACCGGGCCCGCGCACGCCCGAGGCC
>NZ_JBHUAF010000197.1:0-15150 GCF_042789895.1 Kitasatospora sp. NPDC056783 | reverse complement strand
TGTTCTCCGGTCAGGGTGGTCAGTGGGCGGGGATGGGGCGGGGTCTGTACTCCGTGTTCCCGGTGTTCGCGCGGGCCTTGGACGAGGTGTGCGGGCTGCTGGGGTTGTCGGTGGAGGTGCTGTTCGAGGACGGGGAGGGGGTTCTCGGCGAGACGTTGTTCACCCAGAACAGCGTGTTCGCGTTGGAGGTGGCGCTGTTCCGGCTGGTGGAGTGGCTGGGGGTGCGGCCGGATTTCGTGGTGGGGCATTCGGTGGGTGAGGTGGCGGCGGCGCATGTGGCGGGTGTGCTGGGTCTGGAGGACGCGTGTGCGCTGATAAAAGCTCGGGGCCGGCTGATGCAGGGGCTGGCTGGTGGTGGGGCGATGGTGTCGCTTCAGGCGTCCGTGGAGGAGGTGGCGGGGTCGCTGGTGCCGGGTGCCGAGGTGGCGGCGGTCAACGCGTCGGACGCGGTGGTGGTGTCGGGTGACGAGGCGGCGGTGGAGGCGGTCGCCGGGGTGTGGCGGGGCCGTGGGCGTCGGGTGCGGCGGCTGGAGGTCAGTCACGCGTTCCATTCGGCGCGGATGGATCCGGTGCTGGAGGAACTGGGCCGGGTGGTTGCGGGTCTGTCGTTCGGTGAGCCGGTGATCCCGGTGGTGTCCACGGTGGCCGGGTGTCCGGTGGAGATGGGTGAGCCGGGGTACTGGGTGCGGCAGGTGCGGGAGCCGGTGCGGTTCGCGGACGCGTTGGAGTGGCTGGCCGGCCGGGGTGTGACGGGGTTGGTGGAGGTGGGTCCGCATCCGGTGTTGGTGGGGACCGGGTTGATGCGCCGTGGTGGTGATTCTCCGGAGCGGTTGTTCGCGGGGCTGGGGCGGTTGTGGGCGGACGGTGCCGTGCGCTGGACGCCGCCCGTGGTCTCGACGGGGGGTGTGCGGGTGCCTTCGTATGCGTTCCAGCACCGGCACTACTGGCTCCAGCCCACCACCCCGGCACCGACCGGTGACGGCCGGCTCGACCACCCGCTGCTGCGGGACGCCATGGAACTCCCCGACGACAACGGCGTGGTGCTGACGGGGCGACTCGCCACCGCCGCGCAGCCGTGGCTCACCGAACACGTCATCGCGGGCTCGCCCCTGCTGCCCGCCGCGGCGTTCGTGGACCTGGCGCTCCGGGCCGGCGAACACGTCGGCTGCCCGGCGGTCGAGGACCTGACGCTGGAGACACCGCTGGTGGTCGCGGACGGCACGCAGGTGTCCGTGACCGTCGGCCCCGACCGGGAGGGCCGGCGCGGCGTCTCGATCCACTCGCGCGCGGACGGCGAGTGGGTACGGCACACCACCGGGACCCTGGGCGCCGCACCCGTCGCACCACGGGAACCCTGGGCACGGCAGTGGCCGCCGCTCGCCGAAGCCGTCGACCTCGACACCTTCTACGACGACCTGGCCGACGCCGGATTCGCCTACGGCACGGCCTTCCAAGGCCTGCGAGCGGCCTGGCGGGACGGCGACACCCTCTACGCGGAGGTGGCCGCACCCCCCGGCGACAACCGGTTCGCCCTGCACCCCGCCCTGCTCGACGCCGCGATCCAGACCGTGACCGTCGCCGACGACCGGGCGAAGATGCCGTTCTCCTTCGCCGGGATCTCCTGGTGGCGCGGCGCCGAGCACGCCAGGGTCCGGCTGACCGTGACCGGCCAGGACACCTGCGCGATCGGCCTCGCCGACCAGTCGGGCGCGCCGGTCGCCGAGATCGCCTCGCTGACCCTGCGCCGGCCGGCCGGGGCCACCACGCGGGAGGTTCCCTACCAGGTGGCGTGGCCGGTCCTGGAAGCGGCGACCACCGCGACGGACCTTCCGGTCCACCACGCCACCTCGCCCGTCGAGACCCTGCGGGTGATCCAGGACTTCCTCACCACGGACACCCCGCGCATGGTGGTCGCCACCCGCAACGCCGTGCCGGTCCGTCCGGGCGAGGACGTCGACCCGCGGGCCGCCGCCGTCTGGGGCCTGGTCCGGTCGGCCGCCACCGAGCACCCCGGCCGGTTCGTGCTGGTCGACGGCGACGGTGACGACGGCGACGAGGTCCGGCTGGCCGGCGACGAACCCCAGCTCGCGATCCGCGGCGGCGCCGTTCACGTCCCCCGCCTCGAACGGGTGCGGACCGAACCGCTGCCCTCGCCGCTCGGCCCCGAGGGCACGGTGCTCGTCACCGGCGGCACCGGCACCCTGGGCGGCACGATCGCCCGCCACCTCGCCGAACGGCACGGCGTGCGGCACCTGCTGCTGGTCAGCCGGCGCGGCCCGGACGCCCCGGGCGCGGCCGCGTTGACCGCCGACCTGGCCGCGCTGGGCGCGACCGCCGACATCGTGGCGTGCGACGTGTCCGACCGCCAGGCGGTGGCGCGGCTGCTCGCCGACCACCCGGTCACCTCGGTGGTCCACACCGCGGGCACGCTGGCCGACACCGTCGTGGAATCCCTCACCCCGCAGCAGTTCGCGCGGGTGTGGGAGCCGAAGGCCCTCGCGGCGCGGCACCTCCACGAACTGACCTCGGACCTGGAGGCGTTCGTGCTGTTCTCGTCGGCGGCCGGTGTGCTGGGCGGCGCGGGCCAGGCGAACTACGCGGCGGCGAACGCGTACCTCGACGGCCTCGCCGCACACCGGCACGCCCAGGGACAGCCGGCCGTGTCGCTCGCCTGGGGCTACTGGGCGGAGGCCAGCGGCATGACGGGAGGCCTGACCGCCACCGACCGGCACCGTCTGGTCAGGGCCGGCGTACGGCCGCTGCCGACGACGGACGCGCTGGCCCTGTTCGACGCCGCGCTGACCGCGGGCACCCCCACCCTCGCCCCCGTCGGGTTCGACCTGCCGGCACTGCGCCGCGCCGGCGACCCGCCCGCCCTGCTGCGGGAGCTGGTACGGCCCCGGCGCGGGCAGGCGGCCGACCGCGTGTGGACGCGGGCCGACGTGCTGCGACTCGTCATGGGCCAGGTCGCCCTCGTCCTGGGGCACTCGTCACCGGAGGCGGTCAACCCCGACCGGGCGTTCACCGACATCGGGTTCGACTCGCTCACCGCCGTGGAACTGCGCAACCAGCTCGACGCGGACACCGGCCTGCGCCTGCCCGCCACGCTCGTCTTCGACCACCCGACACCGACCCGCCTCGCCGCCTTCGTGCACACCCGGCTGCACGGCACCGAACCCGACCCCCTGCTCGCCGAACTCGACCGGCTCAAGTCCAGCCTGGACGCGGCGGCCGCCGACGCCGACCACGCGACCGTCGCGGCCCGCCTCGAAGCGCTTCTCGCGGCCTGGACCGCCAGACGCACCGGCTCCGCGGCCGGTGTCGACGAGGTCGGCGACGACGAGGTCAGCGACGACGAACTGTTCAGTCTCCTGGACGATGCGCACCGCAGGACCGAGGTCATCCGCTCGGGCGAGTCCCGAAACGCTGAGGAGCAGTAGCGATGTCTGACGAAGAGAAGCTCCGCACGTACCTCAAGCGCGCCACGGCCGACCTGGGAGTGCTCAGCAGGCGCCTCGCCGACATGGAGGAGGCCGCGCGCGAGCCGATCGCGATCATCGGCATGGGCTGCCGCTACCCGGGCGGGGTGGAGTCCCCGGACGGCTTGTGGCGGCTCGTCTCGGACGGCGCCGACGCGATCACCGAATTCCCGCCGGACCGTGGATGGGACGTCGTCCACGACCCCGACCCGGACCGGCCGGGCACGACCTACAGCAGGTCGGGCGGCTTCCTCGCCGACGGCGCCGGCTTCGACGCCGGGTTCTTCGGCATCTCGCCGCGCGAGGCGTTGGCGATGGACCCCCAGCAGCGGGTGCTGCTGGAGACCGCCTGGGAGACCGTCGAGCACGCCGGCATCGACCCGACCACACTCGGCGGCAGCCGCACAGCCGTGTTCACCGGCCTGTGGTCCTCCGGCTACGGCAACCAGCCGCCGCCGGACCTCGAAGGCTTCCTCGCCACCGGAACGGCCACCAGCGCCACGTCCGGGCGGGTGTCGTACCTGCTGGGGCTGGAGGGTCCGGCGGTGTCGGTGGACACGGCGTGTTCGTCGTCGCTGGTGGCGATCCACCTGGCGGCGCAGGCCTTGCGGGCGGGGGAGTGCTCGCTGGCGCTGGCCGGCGGGGTGACGGTGATGGCGACGCCGGCGGGGTTCGTCGAGTTCTCCCGGCAGCGGGGGCTTTCCGCCGACGGCCGGGTGAAGGCGTTCGCCGAGGCGGCCGACGGCACCAGCTGGGGTGAGGGCGCCGGCCTGGTGCTGCTGGAACGTCTGTCGGACGCCCGCCGCAACGGCCACCGGGTGCTGGCGGTGGTCCGGGGCTCGGCGGTGAACCAGGACGGCGCGTCGAACGGGCTCGCGGCGCCGAACGGTCCGTCGCAGGAACGCGTCATCCGGCAGGCGCTGGCCAATGCGGGGTTGGCGGCGTCCGAGGTGGACGCGGCGGAGGCCCACGGCACCGGAACCACCCTCGGCGACCCCATCGAGGCCCAGGCGCTGCTGGCGACCTACGGCCAGGGGCGGGTGGAGCCGTTGTGGCTGGGATCGGTGAAGTCCAACATCGGGCACACCCAGGCCGCCGCCGGTGTGGCGGGTGTGATCAAGATGGTCATGGCGATGCGGCACGGCGAACTGCCGCGGACCCTCCACGTGGACGCGCCGACCTCCCACGTCGACTGGTCGGCGGGCCGTGTCTCCCTGCTGACCGAGGCCCGGCCGTGGCCGGAGACGGGGCGCCCGCGCCGTGCCGGCGTGTCGGCGTTCGGCATCAGCGGCACCAACGCGCACGTGGTGATCGAGGCGGCCGCCGAGGAGCCGGTCCGGGTCTCGACGGGGCCCACGGGCGGGGTGGTGCCGTGGGTGCTGTCGGGGAAGTCGGACGTGGCGTTGCGGGAACAGGCACGTCGGCTGGGGGCGTTCCTGGCCGGGCGTCCGGGGGTCGGCGCGGTCGCGGTGGGCCGGGCGTTGGCGGGGCGGTCGCGTTTCGAGCACCGTGCGGTGCTGAGCGGTGTGGCGGCCCTGGAGGCCCTGGCGGAGGGCGGCACGGCGCCGGGTCTGGTCACCGGGACCGTCCGTCCGCTGGGCCGGTCGGTGTTCGTGTTCCCGGGGCAGGGGGCGCAGTGGGTCGGTATGGGTGGGGAGTTGTACGGCTCGGAGCCGGTGTTCCGGGAGGCGATCGACACGTGTGACGCGGCGCTGGCGCCGTACACCGACTGGTCGTTGGTGGAGGTGCTGGTCGGCCGTGGCTCGCTGGAGCGGGTGGACGTGGTGCAGCCCGCCCTGTTCGCGGTCATGGTGGCGCTGGCCGACCTGTGGCGTGCCCATGGTGTGGAGCCCGACGCCGTCGTCGGGCATTCACAGGGCGAGATCGCCGCCGCGTACGTGGCCGGCGCGTTGTCGTTGAAGGACGCCGCCAAGGTGGTCGCCCTGCGCAGCAAGGCCCTGGCGGTGCTGGCCGGCCAGGGCGGCATGGTCTCCCTGGGGCTCGGGCAGGAGCGGGCCGCCGAGTTCGTGGCCCGCTGGGACGGCCGGCTGACCGTGGCGGTGGTCAACTCGGCCGACAGCGTGGTGGTGTCGGGCGACCTGGACGCGCTGGACGAACTGCTGACGGCCTGCGAGGCCGACGGCGTCCACGCCCGCCGCCTGCCCGTCGACTACGCCGCCCACTCCGCCCAGGTCGAGGCGGTCCGCGAGCAGCTGCTGACCGACCTGGCCGACATCACACCGCGCCCGGCGACGATCCCGTTCCACTCCACGGTCACCGCGGCACGGGTCGACACCTCCGCCCTCGACGCCGGCTACTGGTACCGCAACCTCCGCGAACCCGTGCTGTTCGACCGGACCACCCGTGCGCTGCTCGACCACGGCCACACCGTCTTCGTCGAGGTCAGCCCGCACCCGGTGCTGGTCTCCGCCGTCGAGGAGACCGGCCACCACCACGGCTCCGACCTCCTCGTCACCGGCACGCTCCGGCGCGACCAGGACGACTTCCTCACCTCGCTCGGCCGCCTCCACGTCCGGGGCGTCCCCGTCGACTGGCGGTTCCCGGACGACACCGAGCCCGTCAGCCTGCCGACGTACGCCTTCCAGCGCCGGCCGTACTGGCTGCGGCCCGTCCCGACGGCGTCGGGCGACCACCCGATGCTCGGCACGTTCGTGGAACTGCCCGACGGCGCGGTGCTCAGCGGACGGATCTCGCTCGCCACCCACCCGTGGCTGGCCGACCACGCGGTGCGGGGCTCCGTCCTGCTGCCCGGCACCGCGTTCGCGGAGATGGCGGCCTACGCGGCCGGCCGGCTCGGCCACGCGGTCGAGGAACTGGTGCTCGAAACGCCGCTCGTCCTCGACGACACCCCGGTGCACCTCCAGGTCGTCGTGGGCCCCGAGGACGACGGCCGCAACCCGCTCACGGTGTACTCGCGTGACGGCGACGAGTGGGTGCGGCACGCCACCGGGACCCTGGGCGAGGAGCCGGTGCCGAGCGCCTGGGACTGGGCGCCGGCCGGTGAACCCCTCGACGTCGACGGGCTCTACGACTCGCTGGCCGTGCTCGGCTACGAGTACGGGCCGGCGTTCCAGGGCGTCACGGCGGCCTGGCGGGCCGGCGACACCGTCTACGCCGAGGTGGAGCTTCCCGCCGAGGAACCGTTCGCCCTGCACCCCGCGCTGCTCGACGCCGCACTGCACCCCATGGCGTTCCTCACCGACCGCACCGGCCTGCCGTTCGCGTTCACCGGAGTGGTGATACGGCCCGGGGGCGGCCGGACGCTGCGCGTACGCCTGTCCGCCACCGGGCCGGACACGTACGCCGTGGCCGTGGCCGATCCGGACGGCACCCCGGTCGCGGTCATCACGTCGCTGACCGTCCGGGACGCCACCGCCGTCCCGGACAGTCTGTACGCACTCGACTGGCTGCCCCTCGAATCGCCGGCCCTCGAACCGGCACCGACGGGCGGCGACACCGTGGCCCCGGCCGTCTACGAGGTGCCCGGGCCGGAGCCCGAGGCGGACACCGTCGAGGCGGCGTACGAGAGCGCGCGGAGCGTCCTCGCCGCGATCCGGGACCACGTGGCGGGCGAGCGGACGCGCCTGGTGGTCGTCACCCGCGACGCCGTCGCCGCCGCGCCCGGTGACGTGGTCGGCCTCCACCACTCGATGGTCTGGGGCTTGGTCCGCGGCGCGCGGGCCGAGCACCCCGGCCGGTTCGTCCTGGTCGACGCCGACTCGACCTGGGACCCCGCGCTGATCGCCGGCACGGACGAGCCGGAACTGGCGGTACGTCAAGGGGCGCTGCGCGTGCCCCGCCTGGTCCGCGTCGGCGCGAGCCTCACCCCGCCGGACGGGACCTGGCGGCTGGAGGACACGGGCACCGGCAGCATCGACGACCTGGCGCTGGTGCCCCGCCCGGAGCTCATGGAGCCGCTGGGGCCAGGGCAGGTCCGGATCGCGACGCGGGCGGCCGGCCTGAACTTCCGGGACGTGCTGATCGCCCTCGGCGTCTACCCCGGCGAGGCCCTGATGGGCGGCGAAGGCGCGGGCGTCGTCCTCGAAACCGGCCCGGACACCCGGTTCCGGCCCGGCGACCGCGTCATGGGCCTGGTTCCCGGCGCCTTCGGCCCGGTCACCGTCGCCGACCAGCGGCTGCTGGTCCGGATGCCCGACGACTGGTCGTTCGCCAGGGCCGCCTCCGTGCCCGTGGTGTTCCTGACCGCCTGGTACGGCCTGCGCGACCTGGGCGGGCTGAAGGCCGGTGACCGGGTGCTGATCCACGCCGGCACCGGCGGTGTCGGCATGGCGGCGGTCCAGCTGGCCCGGCGGCTCGGGGCGGAGGTGTTCGCCACCGCCGGCCCGGCCAAGTGGCACATCCTGCGCGGCCTGGGACTGGACGAGGAACACATCGCCTCGTCCCGCACCCTGGAGTTCGAGCAGACGTTCCCGCCCATGGACGTGGTGCTGGACTCGCTGTCCGGCGAGTTCGTCGACGCCTCCCTGGGGCTCCTCGTGCCCGGCGGGCGGTTCGTGGAGATGGGCAAGACCGACATCCGCGACGCGGCCGACCATCCCGACATCGTCTACCGGGCGTTCGACATCGCCGACGCCGGGCCGGAACGGCTCGGCGAGATCCTGGACGCCGTCGTACGGGCCTGCACGGACGGCGGGTTCGCACCGTTGCCCTTGGACGTGCGGGGGGTACGGGACGCGGTCGAGGTGTTCCGGTTCATGAGCCGGGCCGCTCACGTCGGGAAGATCGTTCTCACGGTTCCCCAGCCGGTCGACCCCGAGGGCACGGTGCTGATCACCGGTGGTACGGGGACGCTGGGGGGCCTGGTGGCCCGGCATCTGGTGGCCGGGTGGGGTGTGCGGCATCTGCTGCTGGTCAGCCGTCGGGGTGGCGGGGAGGTGCTGCGCGAGGAGTTGGAGGGGCTGGGCGCGGAGGTGACGGTGGCGGCCTGTGACGTGGCCGACCGGGACGCGCTGGCGGCCGTGCTGGATGCGATTCCGGCGGAGCGTCCGCTGACCGCGGTCGTGCACGCGGCGGGCGTGCTCGACGACGCCGTGGTCGCGTCCCTGACCCCGGAGCGTCTCGCGGCGGTCTGGGAGCCCAAGGCTCGGGCGGCGTGGAACCTGCACGAACTCACCCGGGGGCTGGACCTGACGTCGTTCGTCCTCTTCTCCTCGGCGGCCGGGACACTCGGCAGCCCCGGGCAGGCCAACTACGCCGCGGCCAACACCTTCCTCGACGCCCTCGCCGTGCACCGGCGAGCCCTCGGACTGCCGGCGACCTCGCTGGCCTGGGGCTACTGGGCCGAGGCCAGCGGCATGACCGGGCACCTGACCGAGGCCGACCAGGACCGGCTGACGCGAGCCGGGGTCGTGCCGCTGGCCACCGACCACGCCCTGTCGCTGTTCGACGCGGCCCTGGCCACGGACCGGGCCGCGCTGGTGCCGGTACGCCTCGACCTGTCCGTGATGGCGGACGCCCCGGCGGCCCCGGCGGCCCTCAAGGACCTCGTCTCCCGCAAGGCGGCCCGGCGCCCGGCGCGGCACGGCGCGATCGCCGACCGCCTGCGGTCACTGCCGGAGGCCGAACGGCTGCGAGCCGCACTCGACCTGGTCACCGCCAACACCGCCGCCGTGCTCGGTCACGGCGAACCGGGGGCCGCATGGGAGGGGCAGCCGTTCAAGGGCCTCGGCTTCGACTCCCTGACCGCCGTCGAACTGCGCAACCGCCTCAACACCGCCACCGGCCTGCGCCTGCCCGCCACCGTCGTCTTCGACCACCCCACCCCGCGGCGACTCGCCGAGCACCTGCTGAGCGGGATCCTCGGTACGGGGGCGGATGTGGCGCCGGTGGTGCCGGTGGTGCCCGCGGTTCCGGTGTCGGGTGATCCGGTGGTGATCGTGGGCATGGGGTGCCGGTTGCCGGGTGGGGTGGGGTCGCCGGACGACCTGTGGCGGCTCGTCGTGGAGGGCGTGGACGCGATTGGCGGGTTCCCGTCGGATCGTGGGTGGGATGTCGAGGGGTTGTTCCATCCTGACGCGGATCATCCTGGGACGTCGTACACGCGGTCGGGTGGTTTTCTCGCGGACGCGGCGGGGTTCGACGCGGATTTCTTCGGGATCTCGCCGCGTGAGGCGTTGGCGATGGATCCGCAGCAGCGGGTGCTGCTGGAGACGGCGTGGGAGACGTTGGAGGACGCGGGGATCGATCCGACGTCGTTGCGGGGCAGTCGGACGGGCGTGTTCACCGGCATCTGGTCCTCCGGCTACGGCGACCAGGCGCCCGCCGACGCCGAGGGCTATCTCGGTACGGGCGCCGCGACCAGTGTGACCTCCGGCCGGATCGCCTACCTGCTGGGGCTGGAGGGCGCGGCGGTCTCGCTGGACACCGCCTGCTCGTCCTCGCTGGTGGCGATCCACCTGGCGGCGCAGGCGCTGCGCTCGGGGGAGTGCTCACTGGCCCTGGCCGGCGGGGTGACCGTGATGGCGACCCCGCTGGGGTTCACGGAGTTCTCGCGCCAGCGCGGCCTGGCTCCCGACGGCAGGGTGAAGGCGTTCGCCGAGGCCGCCGATGGCACCGCCTGGGGTGAGGGCGCGGGGCTGGTGCTGCTGGAGCGGTTGTCGGACGCCCGGCGCAACGGCCACCGGGTGCTGGCGGTGGTGCGGGGTTCGGCGGTGAACCAGGACGGCACCTCCAACGGCCTCGGGGCACCGAACGGTCCCTCGCAGGAGCGGGTGATCCGTCAGGCGCTGGCCAATGCGGGGTTGGAGGCGTCCGAGGTGGACACGGTGGAGGCGCACGGGACGGGGACGACGCTCGGCGATCCCATCGAGGCCCAGGCGCTGCTGGCGACCTACGGTCAGGGGCGGGTGGAGCCGTTGTGGCTGGGGTCGGTGAAGTCGAACATCGGGCACACCCAGGCGGCGGCCGGTGTGGCCGGTGTGATCAAGATGGTCATGGCGATGCGGCACGGGCAGTTGCCGCCGACACTGCACGTGGACGCGCCGACCTCCCATGTCGACTGGGAGTCCGGAAACATCCGGCTGCTCACCGAGGCCCGGCCCTGGCCCGACAACGGCCACCTGCGGCGCGCGGGCATCTCGGCGTTCGGCATCAGCGGGACCAACGCGCACGTGGTGATCGAGGCGGCCGCCGAGGAGCCGGTCCGGGTCTCGACGGAGTCCACGGGCGGGGTGCTGCCGTGGGTGCTGTCGGGGACGTCGGATGCGGCGTTGCGGGAGCAGGCGCGTCGGCTGGGTGCCTTCGTCGCCGTGCGTCCCGAGGTGAGTGCGGCGGCGGTCGGGGGCGCTCTGGCCGCCCGCACCGTGTTCGAGCACCGGGCCGTGGTGGTGGGCACCGCCGTGGCCCTGGAGGCCCTGGCGGAGGGTGGCACGGCGCCGGGTCTGGTGACCGGGATCGCCCGTCCGCTGGGCCGGTCGGTGTTCGTGTTTCCGGGGCAGGGTGCGCAGTGGGTCGGTATGGGTGGGGAGTTGTACGGCTCGGAGCGGGTGTTCCGGGAGGCGATCGACGCGTGTGACGCGGCGTTGGCGCCGTTCACGGACTGGTCGTTGGTGGAGGTGCTGACGGGCGGGGGTTCGCTGGAGCGGGTGGATGTGGTGCAGCCGGCCCTGTTCGCGGTGATGGTGGCGCTGGCCGAACTGTGGCGTGCCCATGGTGTGGAGCCGGACGCCGTGGTCGGGCATTCGCAGGGCGAGATCGCGGCGGCGTACGTGGCGGGGGCGTTGTCGTTGGAGGACGCCGCGAAGGTGGTGGCCCTGCGCAGCAAGGCGCTCGTCGCCCTGGCCGGACACGGCGGCATGGTCTCGGTCGCGCTGTCCGCCGACGACGCCGCCGACCACCTCAGCCCCTGGGGCGACCGGATCACCGTCGCGGTCGTCAACTCCGCCTCGACCGTCGTCGTGTCCGGCGAACCCGGGGCCCTGGACGAACTGCTGGCGGCCTGCGCCAGGAACGGCATCCGCGCCCGCGCCATCCCCGTCGACTACGCGGCGCACTCGGCGCAGGTCGAGGCGGTCCGCGAACAGCTCCTGACCGACCTCGCGGACGTCCGGCCCCGGCCCGCGGCGATCCCGTTCTACTCGACGGTCACCGGCGAGCCGGTCGACACCTCCGGCCTCGACGCCGGCTACTGGTACCGCAACCTGCGCGAACCCGTACGGTTCGACCTGGCCACCGCCCGGCTCACCGCCGACGGCCACGAGGTGTTCGTGGAAGTCAGCCCGCACCCGGTGCTGGTGCAGGACCTGGACGGCGTGGCGACCGGCACCCTGCGCCGCGACCACGGCGCCGTCGGGGAATTCCACACCGCCCTGGCCCGCCTCCACGTCCAGGGCGCCGCCGTGACCTGGCCGCACGACCGCCCACACGGCGTCAGGCTGCCGCACTACGCCTTCCAGCGCCGCACCTACTGGCTCACCCCCTCGGCCGGCGACCACGGCACCGGGCACCCGCTGGCGGGCACCACGGTCGAACTGCCCGACGGCAGCACCGTGCACAGCGGCCGCCTCTCCACCCGCACCCACCCCTGGCTGGCCGACCACGCCGTCGACGGCACGGTCCTGCTGCCGGGCACCGCCTTCCTCGAACTCGCCACCCTGGCCGGCGGGACCCTCGACGACCTCGTCCTGCACCTGCCCCTCGCGCTCTCGGACACCCCCACGGACATCCGGGTCTCCGTCGGCGCCCCGGACGACGCCGGTCGCAGCCCGGTCACCGTGCACTCCAAGGGCGGCGACGGCTGGGTCCGCCACGCGTCCGGGACCCTCGGCGCCCGGCTGACGGCCGGACACCCCGGCCGGCCCCCGAGGAACGCCGAACCCGTGGACCCCGAAGGGTTCTACGCCTTCCTCGCCGGACTCGGATACCAGTACGGACCCGCGTTCCGGGGCGTGCGGGAGCTGTGGCAGGGCGAGGACGAACTGTACGCCGAGGTGTCCGTCCCCGACGGCGCCGGCTACGGCCTCCACCCCGCGCTCCTGGACGCCGCGCTCCAGCCGCTGATCCTGCTCAGCCCCGACACCCGGGTCCGGCTGCCGTTCTCCTTCTCCGGCGTCGCCGTGCACACCACCGGAGCGTCGTCCGCCCGGGTCCACCTGACCCGCACGGGCACCGACACCTACCGCGCGACACTGACCGACCTGTCCGGCAACCCGGTCGCGGACATCACCGCGCTGACCGTCCGTCCGGCCGCCGAGGCCCGGGCCACGGTGCTGCACACCCAGTGGGTGCCCCTCATCCCGGGCACACCGACCGAGGTGGTGCCGAGCCCGGTCCTCACCGCGGAAGCCGACGCGGACTCCGTGCACGCCCTCGTCCAGCGGGCCCGCGCGCTCGTCCAGGACTTCCTGGCCGAGCGGACGCCGGAGCGGCCGGCCGCCCGCCTGGCCGTCCTGACCCGCGGCGTGGCCGGCGCGGCCGTACGCGGCCTGGTCCGCAGCGCCGCCGCCGAGCACCCCGGCCGGTTCGTCCTGGTCGACACGGGCGACGCGTCCGAGGAGGACGCCGTCCGGGCCGCCATGACCGCCGGCGACGAACCCGAACTGGCCCTGCGGGGGGAAGACGTCCTCGTGCCGAGGCAGGCCAGGTACGCGCCGGAACCGGCCGCCCCCGACGGCGCGTACCGGCTGAGCGAGTCCGGCACCGGACAGCTGGACGACCTGGCCCTGCTGCCCTGGCAGGAGGCCGCGCTGGAACCCGGACAGGTACGGGTCGCCGTACGCGCGGCCGGCCTGAACTTCCGCGACGTGCTCATCACCCTCGGCATGTACCCGGACCGGCCCCCGCTGGGCGGCGAAGGAGCCGGCACCGTCATCGAGGTCGGCCCCGGCGTCACGGCCTGGCGGCCCGGCGACCGCGTCATGGGAATGCTGCCCGGCGCCTTCGGGCCGCGCGCGGTCGCCGACCACCGGCTCCTGACGGCCGTCCCCGACGGCTGGAGCTTCACCGAGGCGGCGGCGGTGCCCGTCGCGTTCACCACCGCCTGGTACGGGCTGTTCGACCTCGGCGAGCTGCGCCCCGGCGACCGGGTCCTGGTCCACTCCGGCGCCGGCGGTGTGGGCATGGCCGCCGTCCGGCTGGCCCTGAACAGCGGCGCGGAGGTCTTCGCCACCGCGAGCCCCGCCAAGTGGGACACCCTGCGGGGCCTCGGACTGGCGGACGACCACATCGGTTCGTCCCGCGACACCCGGTTCGCCGACCGCTTCCCGCCCATGGACGTCGTCCTCAACTCCCTCGCGGGAGAGCTCACCGACGCCTCGTTGCGGCTGCTCGCCGACGGCGGACGGTTCGTCGAGCTGGGCAAGACGGACGTCCGCTCACCCGAGGGCCTGGTCTACCGGGCCTTCGACCTCAACGACGTCGACCCCGCGCGGCAGGGCGACATCCTCGCCGGGGCCGTGGCGATGATCGCCGACGGGACGCTGGAGCCGCTGCCGGTCACCGCGGCCGACCTCCGCCAGGCCGTCGACTCCTTCCGGCTGATGAGCCGGGCCCGCCACACCGGCAAGATCGTCCTCACCGTCCCCCAGCCGATCGACCCCGACGGCACCGTGCTGATCACCGGCGGCACCGGCACCCTCGGCCAGGCCGTCGCCCAACACCTGGTGTCCCGCTACGGGGTACGGCACCTGCTGCTCGTCAGCCGCGGCGGCGGCGCGGCGGCGCACCCGGAGCCGCGAGGGGACGTCGACGTGCGGGTCGTGGCCTGTGACGTCGCGGACCGGGACGCGCTGGCGGCCGTCCTGGAGTCGATCCCGGCCGAACACCCGCTCACCGCCGTCGTCCACGCGGCCGGGGTGCTCGACGACACCGTGGTGGAACGGCTGACCGCGGAGCAGCTCGACCGGGTGCTGCGCCCCAAGGTCGACGGCGCCTGGCACCTGCACGAGCTGACCCGCGAGCACGACCTCGCCGCCTTCGTGCTGTTCTCCGCGGCCGCGGGTGTCCTCGGCAACGCCGGCCAGGCCGGCTACGCGGCCGCGAACTCCTACCTCGACGCGTTCGCCGCACACCGGCAGACCCTCGGACTGCCCGCCGTGTCGATGGCCTGGGGCCACTGGGAGCAGGAGAGCGGCATGACCGCCCACCTCACCGCGGCCGACCGCCAACGCCTCGCCCGCAAGGGCATCCGCCCCATCGGCACCGAACGCGCCCTGGCCATGTTCGACACCGCGCTGGCGGCCGGACGTCCCGCGCTGACCACGGCCGACCTCTCGATGCCGCGGACCCTGCCGACGCCCAAGGCCCCCGCGTCGGACCTGCTGTCCCTGGTCGCCGCCCACACCGCCACCGTCCTCGGCCACTCCGACGCCGCCGCGATCACCCCCGAACGCGCCTTCCGCGACCTCGGCTTCGATTCCCTGACCGCCGTCGAACTGCGCAACCGCCTCGCCGGCGCCACCGGCCTGCGGCTGCCCGCGACCCTCGTCTTCGACCACCCCACCCCCGCCGACCTCGCCGACCACCTCACCGCCGAACTCTCCGGTACGGGTGGGGACGTGGTGCCGGTGGTGCCCGCGGGTGGAGCGGATGTCGGCGCCGATCCGGTGGTGATCGTGGGCATGGGGTGCCGGTTGCCGGGTGGGGTGGGGTCGCCGGACGACCTGTGGCGGCTCGTCGTGGAGGGCGTGGACGC
>NZ_JBHUAF010000196.1:0-15176 GCF_042789895.1 Kitasatospora sp. NPDC056783 | reverse complement strand
CCCCTCCCACCGGAGGGGGCCCGCCCATTCGTCGTGCGTGGGGACGTCGGCTACGGCAGGGCCAACATCCGGTCCAGCGCGGCCTTGGCGTACTTCTCGGTCTCCGGGTCGACGGTGATCACGTTCGGCACCCGGCCCTCGACCAGCGACTCCAGTGCCCAGACCAGGTGCGGCAGGTCGATCCGGTTCATGGTCGAGCAGAAGCAGACCGCGCGGTCCAGGAACACGATCTCCTTGTCCGGGTGCGCCTTGGCCAGGCGGCGGACCAGGTTCAGCTCGGTGCCGATGGCCCACTTGGAGCCGGGCTCGGCGGCGTCCAGCGCCTTGATGATGTACTCGGTCGAGCCCACCATGTCGGCGGCCGCGACGACCTCGTGCTTGCACTCGGGGTGCACCAGGACCGTCACGCCGGGGATCCGCTCGCGGACGTCGTTCACCGAGTCCAGGCTGAAGCGGCCGTGCACCGAGCAGTGGCCGCGCCAGAGGATCATCTTGGCGTCGCGCAGCTGTTCGGTGGTCAGGCCGCCGTTGGGCCGGTGCGGGTTGTAGACCACGCAGTCGTCCAGCGAGAAGCCCATGTCCCGCACCGCGGTGTTGCGGCCGAGGTGCTGGTCGGGCAGGAAGAGCACCTTCTGGCCCTGCTCGAAGGCCCACTCCAGGGCGCGCTTGGCGTTGGAGGAGGTGCAGATCAGGCCGCCGTGCCTGCCGGTGAAGGCCTTGATGTCGGCGGAGGAGTTCATGTACGAGACCGGGACGGTCACGTCGGCTATGCCGGCGTCGGTCAGCGCGTCCCAGCACTCGGCGACCTGCTCGGCGGTGGCCATGTCGGCCATCGAGCAGCCGGCCGCGAGGTCCGGCAGGACGACCTGCTGGCGGTCGCCGGTGAGGATGTCCGCGGACTCGGCCATGAAGTGCACGCCGCAGAAGACGATGTACTCGGCCTCCGGGCGGGCCGCCGCGTCACGGGCGAGCTTGAAGGAGTCGCCGGTGACGTCGGCGAACTCGATCACCTCGTCGCGCTGGTAGTGGTGGCCGAGGATGAAGACGCGGTCGCCGAGCGCGGCCTTGGCCGCCCGGGCGCGCGCGACGAGGTTCGGGTCGGAGGCCGGGGGGAGGTCACCGGGGCATTCGACACCGCGCTCGCTGTTCGGGTCGGCCTCGCGGCCGAGCAGCAGCAGAGCGAGCGGTGTCGGGGTGGGGTCGACGCCGTGGGTCTCGGTGATGGTGGTGGTCACGGGCTGGGTGCCCTTCTGTGCGGCCGAGCTAGCGGTGGGGCCTTTTCGTCTAACTGACGCTATCTATGATAACCGGTTAGCGTCAGAGTGACGATGGCCATCCTGTCGATGTGACGAGAACCGCTCGCCGGAAAGGCTCCCCCAGCGGGCCCGGATAGCCAATTCGAGGGTGTCGAGCGTTGTCGAATCGATATTTCGAAGCCCCGGGGTATGGCTGAGCCATGAAGGCAATCGCGATCAACCGCTACGGCGGCCCCGAGGTGGTCGAGTACACCGACCTGCCCGACCCCAAGGTCGGCCCCGACTCCGTCCTGGTGGAGGTCCGGGCGGCCGGAGTGAACCCGGTGGACTGGAAGGTCCGGGACGGCGCCCTGGACGGCATCCTCGACGCGCACTTCCCGCTGGTCATGGGCTGGGACCTGGCCGGGGTGGTCCGCGCCGTCGGCGGCGGGGTCACCGAGTTCGCCCCGGGCGACGAGGTGTACGGCTACGTCCGCAAGGACGCCGTCGAGCACGGCACCTACGCCGAACTGGTCTCCGCCCCGGTCCGCACCCTGGCCCGCAAGCCGGCCGCGCTGGACTGGGCCCAGGCCGGCGGCCTGCCGCTGGCCGGGCTCACCGCGCTGCAAGGGTTGAGGGCGCTGAGCGTCGCCGAGGGGGACACCGTCCTGGTGCACGCCGCCGCCGGAGGGGTCGGCCACCTGGCGGTGCAGCTGGCCCGGGCCGCCGGCGCCCGGGTGATCGGCACCGCGGCCGAGCGCAACCACGACTTCCTGCGCGGCCTCGGCGCCGAGCCGGTGGTGTACGGCGAGGGCCTGGCCGACCGGGTCCGCGCGCTCGCCCCCGGCGGGGTGGACGCGGCCCTGGACCTGGTCGGCCGGGGCGCCGTCCAGGTCTCGGCCGAGCTGGTGGCCGACCCGGGCCGGATCGCCTCGACCACCGACTTCGGGGTCAAGGCGATCGGCGGCCGGTACGTCTGGGTCCGCCCGGCCGCCGCGGACCTCGCCGAACTGGCCGCGCTCGCCGACGACGGCCGGCTGACCGTCACCGTCGCCTCCACCTTCCCGCTGGCCCAGGCCGCCTCCGCCCAGGCGCTCAGCGCCGAGGGCCGCACCCGGGGGAAGATCGTGCTGCTGGTCTAGGACGGGTCGCAGGCCCGTCCAGCCCTCCTCGGTAGCAGTGAGGCCGCCCAGGTCATCCGCCAGAATGGTGACGAACCGTTTCGGTGGTGGCCGTCCGTCGCCCGCCGCCGGAGCGCCCCGCCGACCCCGTACGACCCGTGGAGCCCCTCACCCATGAGCAGTAGCCGAGCGCACGAGGTGGCCGGGGCCGACCTGGACGAGACCGACCGGCTCCTGCTCGCCCGGCTCGGCAGCGACGGCCGCGCCTCGTACGCCGAGATCGGCCTCCAGGTGAACCTCTCCGCCACCGCCGTGCGCCGGCGCATCGACCGGCTGCGGGCGCGCGGTGTGGTCCGGGGCTTCACCGTGGTGCTCGACCCGTCCGTGCTGGGCTGGCAGACCGAGGCCTTCGTCGAGGTCTACTGCCGCGAGCGCACCGCCCCCGAGGAGATCCTGGCCAGCCTGCGGCAGTTCCCCGAGGTGGTCGCCGCCTGGACGGTCACCGGCGACCCGGACGCCCTGGTGCACCTGCGGGCCGCCGACATGCGCCACCTGGAAGGCGTCATCGAGCGCATCCGGCGCGAACCCGGCGTCCAGCGCAGCCGCTCCTCGGTGGTCCTCTCCCAGCTCATCGGGTGAGCCCTCCCGGTCCGCGCAGGAATCCTGCGCGGAGCGGTTCGAAAACGCTCGAAACCTGCCTGACCAGCCGCGTTCCGACGCGCGGTGAGGCATCCCCGCTGCCTACGCTGATCACGTCCGGTCGTCGCGGTGAGGCGTCCCGCGGACCGGACGCCCCCACACCACACGCCGAGAGGGACAGCCGTGTCCGCAGCACCCGACCGCATGCACCGGCCCGACAACGACCTGGTCGACCTGGTCTTCGACTACATGCGGGACCGGCTGCAGTACGACCCCGTCCCGCTCGACCACCCCGGCGACGGCGAGCACCTGCGCGCCCAACTGACCGGCCTGCTCAACCAGGACGGCAACAACCCGGCCGACGTGCTCAAGCTGTACGACCACGAGCTGTCCCGCGCGGTCATCTCCGCCGACAGCCCGCGCTACCTGTCCTTCATCCCGTGCGCCCCGACCAAGGCCGCGCTGCTGTTCGACATGGTCGTCTCCTGCGCCTCCCTCCAGGGCATCTCCTGGCTGGAGGCGGCCGGCGCGATCGCCGCCGAGAACCAGGTGCTGCGCCTGATCGCCGACCGGGCGGGAATGCCCCAGTCGGCCGGCGGCACCTTCGTCTCCGGCGGCTCGGCGGGCAACCTCTCCGCCCTGGTGGTCGCCCGCGACACCGCCCGCCGCAAGCTGGCCGGTGAGGGCCGACCCAGCGGTCCGGAGGTCCGGCTGCGGATCGCCGTCGCCGACCAGGTGCACTCCTCGGTCAAGAACACCTTCAACATCATCGGCGTCGAGGCCTTCAAGGTCCCGACCGTGAACCGCCGCTTCACCGGCGAGGCGCTGCGTGCCGCCCTGGCCGCCGACCCGAACCCTGAGACGGTGATCGCCGTCGTCGGCACCGCCGGGACCACCAACGAGGGCATCGTCGACGACCTCAAGGGCCTGGCCGAGGTCGCCCGCGAGCGCGACCTGTGGTTCCACGTGGACGGCGCCTACGGCGGCGCGGGCCTGTTCGCCCCCTCGGTGCGCGAGCGCTACGACGGCATCGAGCACGCCGACTCCTTCGTGGTCGACCCCCACAAGTGGCTCTTCGCGCCCTTCGACTGCGCCGCGCTGCTCTACCGCAACCCGCAGCTCGCCCGCGCCGTGCACACCCAGGACGCCTCCTACCTGGACGTCCTGCACACCGAGGGCGACGAGTGGAACCCCACCGACTACGCCTACCACCTGACCCGGCGCGCCCGCGGCCTGCCGCTCTGGTTCTCGCTGGCCGTGCACGGCGTCCAGGCCTACACCGACGCCATCGAGGCCGGCCTCACACTGGCCCGGGAGACCGCGCGGCTGATCCGCGAGTCCGAGCACCTGGAGCTGCTGTTCGACCCGCAGCTCTCGGCGGTCTGCTTCAAGCGCAAGGGCTGGACCAACGACGACTACTACCGGTGGTCGCAGCAACTGCTCGCGGACCAGATCGGTTTCGTCACCCCCACCGGCTGGGACGGCGAGACGGTCGCCCGCTTCGCCTTCCTGCACCCGGGCACCACCATGGGGATGGTCGAGGAGATCCTGGACACCATGGTCTGAGCCCGCTCCTCGTCACGGCCCCCACCGGCGCGTTCCGGCGGGGGTCGTACACCTGTTCACGCCCTGTGCCCGTTCACGCCGTCCGCGGGTTCAGGCGTCCGCGGGTTCACAGGAACGCCCCGCTCGGCAGGTACGGCGTCGGCGGCCGCATCCCGCGGACCCCGACGAAACCGCCGGCCCGCGGCGTCAGCCCGACCTCCAGCCCGACGTCCAGCGCCCACTCCTGCTCCGCGGTCAGGTACTCCACCCGCGCCTCGACCCCGTCCGGCACCCGGGCCAGCGCCTCCCGCAGCAGCCGGACGGCGATCCGCCTGCTGGTGGCCGCGAGCAGCCGCACCACGCCGCCGTCCCGGTAGCAGTAGCCGCTGCCGGCCAGCGCGTCGGCGATCAGCAGCTCCTCGAAGTGGCCCAGCATCAGCTCGTGGTCCGGCCCGTGCGCGGACCCGCGCAGCCGCCGGTCCACCGAGTCCAGCAGGTGCAGGTGGGTGGCGTTGCCCCGGTGCACCGGGATGTCCCCCGGATCGAGCAGCCCGCCGCGGTCCACCCGCCCGGCCAGCCGCATCGCCGGGTGGAGGGTGAACCCGGCCAGCCGGTAGCGGCGGGCCGCCGCCGGGGAGTCCGAGGCGCAGACCATGCCGCGCAGACAGCCCCGGGAGTGCGCCGCCGCCCGTTCCAGCAGCAGCCGCCCGACGCCCTTGCCCTGCGCGGACGGCCTGACCGCCAGCAGTGAGGGCGCCCACAGGCCCTCCCGGCGGATCGACAGCACCGCCCCGACCGGCTCGCCGTCGATCGAGGCCAGCCAGCAGCCGCCGGGATCGGTGCGCGCCAGGTGCCTGGTCCGGGCCAGCCGCAGCGGCGACCGCTCCGGTGCCGCCCCCGCCGGGGCGGCCTCGCCGAACGCGGCGGCGGAGAGCTCCTGGACGACCTCGGCGTCCGCGGCGGTGTCCCTGACCGGGCGAAGGATCATGAGGACCATCCTGGCGGCCGGTGGGCCGCCGTGGGGCCGGTTCACCCGGATCCACGTCCCGGGCGGTGACCAGGCCTGCCGGGGTGTGCGAGCATGGGGAACGTAGGGGACACGGGTGGGCACACCCGGCCCACGGATAACCAGCCGCGAGAAGCCGCAGAATTCCATCGCCGTCCGGGAAATGAAACCGGACGGCTGTTGGTTGGCACTGGCGGCAGACCGTCGTCAAGACCGGGAGAAAGCAGATGACCGTCCAGGACGAGACCACCGTCGAGAGTGGCATCCTCCTTACCGATGCCGCCGCGGCCAAGGTCAAGGCCCTGCTGGAGCAGGAAGGCCGCGAGGACCTGGCGCTGCGCGTCGCCGTCCAGCCCGGTGGCTGCTCCGGCCTGCGTTACCAGCTGTTCTTCGACGAGCGCTCGCTCGACGGCGACGTGATCAAGGACTTCAACGGCGTCAAGGTCGTCACCGACCGGATGAGCGCCCCGTACCTGGGTGGCGCCTCCGTCGACTTCGTCGACACCATCGAGAAGCAGGGCTTCACCATCGACAACCCGAACGCCACCGGCTCCTGCGCCTGCGGCGACTCGTTCAGCTAAGCCCGCTGCGGAAGGCGGCCCCGGGGAGCACCCCGGGGCCGCCTTTTCCGTTTCCTACTGCCCGGCGCCGTCCGGGGTGACCGGGTCCGGCCCCATGTGCGGGTCGCCCTGCAACGGCAGCTCCTGGCCGCTGGTCCGGTCCACCACCGTCCGCCCGGCCAGCGGCGAACGCAGGTCGGTCGAGACCGACTGCCGCTTGGCCAGCGCGTTGCACTTCTGCCCCGGCTCGACCGTGGGCGGGCCCGGCACGACCAGCACCTCCACCCGGCCCGGCTGCGACTCGTCCGCCTTCAGCGCGTACGAGGTGCAGACCCCGCCGAAGAAGTAGACGGTCAGCTTGGTGGTGCCGTCCACCCGGTAGGCGACCGGCGGACGGGCCGGCGAGGTCGAACCGTTCGGGTTCGGCTCGCCCACCGCGATCCCGTTGCCCGGGGGAGCGGACGGGGCCGGCTGCCCGGGCGCGGGCGAGGCCAGGGTGGGCGTGGCGTCGGACGGCTGCGCCGGGGTCGGCCGCGCGGTGCCCGGGGAAGCGTCCGCGGAGGCCTGCGGGGAGGTGCTCGCCAACGCGGAGGCGGAGGGCGTGCCGCTCGTCGCCGCGTCCGAGGAAGGCTTGGCGCCCCCGTCACAGCCGGCCACCGTCACCACCGCCGCCAGTGCCAGGGCCGCCAGGGCCACCGCCCGCCGACCGCGCCGGGGCATCGTCTCCAGATCCATCTGCACATCCTCCCGAGGGTTCAGCGGTGCCGCCCGCTCGGCCGCGCCGCGCGGATCTGACGTGCCCCGGACGGATCCGGTTCCGTACCGGTCCGTTCCGTTCCGGCGTCAGAACCCGTACTCGGCCATCCCGGCGACCACCCGCCGCGCCCCGGAGGGGACCCGGACGCCGGCCGGGGCGGGGAGGGCGGGCTCCGGACCGGCCGCGACCTGCGGCCAGAACCGGCGCAGCCGCCGGGAGGAGTCCAGCAGGGCGTCGAGGGACTCACCGTCGTCCGCCCGCAGGGCGGGCACGGGGAAGTGGTCGGTCGTCATCGGGCATCGCTCCGATCCTGAGCCGTGGCCACGCTGCCACGGTCGACGTCGAGGCCACGTGCGGCGGCCTCCCGAGGCCGACCCTAGGCAGCGCTCCGGGCCGCCCACCAGTGCTACCGAGAGGTAGTACACATTCGTGCCGACGGGTGCCACCCCGGCCGTGCGGGCGGCAACTTACGGGACTCCTGCCTGGGCGCCGGCCGGAGCCCGGTACCGTGGGTGGGTTCACCCCCGCTCGCCCGCTGTCCCCGCAGCCACCCTGAGGAGACCTCCCGTGCGTATCGCCGTCGCCGGTTCGATCGCCACCGACCACCTGATGACGTTCCCCGGCCGGTTCGCCGACCAGCTCGTCGCCGAACAGTTGCACACCGTGTCGCTGTCCTTCCTCGTCGACGCCCTGGACATCCGCCGCGGCGGCGTCGCGCCGAACATCGCCTTCGGCATGGGTGTGCTCGGCCTGCGCCCGGTCCTGGTCGGCGCCGCCGGCGCGGACTTCGCCGAGTACCGCAGCTGGCTGGAGCGCAACAACGTGGACTGCGACTCCGTCCACATCTCCGAGACCCGCCACACCGCGCGCTTCATGTGCACCACGGACGAGGACCACAACCAGATCGCCTCGTTCTACACCGGTGCCATGGCCGAGGCCCGCAACATCGAGCTGAAGCCGATCGCCGACCGCGTCGGCGGCCTGGACCTCGTCCTGATCGGCGCCGACGACCCGCAGGGCATGGTCCGCCACACCCAGGAGTGCCGCACCCGCGGCTACGCCTTCGCCGCCGACCCCTCCCAGCAGCTGGCCCGCCTGGAGGGCGAGGACATCCGCGAGATCGTCGACGGCGCCACGTACCTGTTCACCAACGAGTACGAGGCCGCGCTGATCGAGAGCAAGACCGGCTGGGACGGCGACGAGCTGCTCGGCCGTGTCGGCACCCGGATCACCACCCTGGGCAGCAAGGGCGTCCGGATCGACCGCAAGGGCGAGGCCCCGATCCTGGTCGGCTGCGCCAAGGAGGAGGCCAAGGTCGACCCGACCGGCGTCGGCGACGCCTTCCGGGCGGGCTTCCTGGCCGGCCTGTCCTGGGACCTGGAGCTGGAGCGCTCCGCCCAGCTCGGCTGCATGCTCGCCACCCTGGTGATCGAGACCGTCGGCACCCAGGAGTACGAGCTGCGCCCGGCCGCCTTCCTGGCGCGCTTCGAGGAGGCCTACGGAGCCGAGGCGGCCGCCGAGGTCGGCGCCCACCTGGTCAAGTAGTCCCGGCCCCTCGGCGGTTTCCGCTCCTTGGGTCCTGTCCGGCCGATCTTGCCGGGCCCGCGACGCCGCGGGCTGATCCGCCAAGATCGGCCGGACAGGACCTAGGAGCGGCGCAGCACGAGGTGGGCCGAGCCCCGGTCGCCGCCGTACTCGGCGGCCGGGGCCTCGCCCGCGTACTCCTGCCCGCGCATCCCGCACCAGGCCGGGATGTCGAGCCGCGCCGCCTCGTCGTCGGCCAGGACGGCGACCGTGCCGCCGACCGGCACCTCGCCGATCCGCTTGGCCAGCTCGATCACCGGCAGCGGGCAGCGCTTGCCGAGGGCGTCGATGACCAGCAGCGACTCCTCGGCCGCGGGCTCGGGTGCCGGCAGGTCCAGCCCGAGCGGTGCCCGGACGCCGGCCACCAGGTCCGGAAGCACCGCCAGGAAGCGTTCCACGTCCGCCTCGGCCGTCCCGTACGGCAGCGAGACCCGGACGTTCCCCTCGGTGAGCACCCCCATCGCCGCCAGCACGTGGCTGGGCGTCAGCGTGGACGAGGTGCAGGAGGAGCCGGAGGAGACCGCGAAGCCCGCCCGGTCCAGCTCGGTCAGCAGCACCTCCCCGTCCACGTACAGACAGGAGAAGGTGACGATGTGCGGCAGCCGCCGCACCGGATCGCCGACCACCTCGACCTCGGGCACCAGCCGCGGCACCCGGGCGCGGATCCGTTCCACCAGCGCGTGCAGCCGGGCGTTCTCCCGGTCGGCCTCGGCCCGCACGGCTCGCAGCGAGGCGGCCGCGGCCACGATCGCCGGGACGTTGACGTAGCCGGGCACCCGGCCGCCCTCGCGCTCGTCGGCCGGCAGCGGCGAGGCGTACCGGACTCCCTTGCGCACCGCCAGCACCCCGACCCCGGGCGGGCCACCCCACTTGTGGGCGCTCGCGGTCAGCAGCGACCAGCCCGCCGGGACGTCCACCCGTCCGGCGCTCTGCGCGGCGTCCACCAGCAGTGGGACGCCGGCCCCGGCGCACAGCGCGGCGACCTCGCCGACCGGCTGCACCGTCCCCACCTCGTGGTTGGCGCTCTGCAGCGCGGCCAGCGCGGTGTCCGGGCGCAGCAGTGCGCCGAAGGCCGCCGGGTCGGCCCGGCCGGTCCGGTCCACCGGAGCCACCGAGACCTCGCCCCCGCCGGCCTCGTGGCGCTCGGCGACGTGCAGCACGCTGGAGTGCTCCACGGCGGAGTGGACGAAGTGGCCGCCGCGCCGCCGGTTCCCGGTCAGCGCACCCAGCAGGCCGAGCTGGACGGCCTGGGTGCCGCTGGCGGTGAAGGAGATCTCGTCAGGCCGGGCGCCGAGCACCGCGGCCACCGTCTCGCGGGCGGCGTCCAGCAGCATCCGGGCCTGCCGGCCGGAGCGGTACAGCCGGGCCGGGTCGGCCCAGCCCTCGTCCAGGGCGGCGGTCAGGGCCTGCCGGGCGACGGGGTGCAGGGGGGCCGTCGAGGCCGCGTCGAAGTACACGGTCACATTTAACGACACACCCGGCGTGCGAACCGGTCGGTCGCGCGGCTCATCCGCCGTCAGTCGATCATCCCGAATGTCCGCTTCATCCACGCCCGACGGGCCGTCACGGGTGTCGTCCGAGGTCATCCCCCGATCGGGCGTACGGACCTCGAATGCCTACGATGACCTGCGGCGCAGCCCCTGCCGGGCCTGATCGGGCTAGCGGGCGGCGCGTTACCGGGGGCTGCCCGTCAGGAGCGCATAAGGCTGGAGTAGGGTTTGGCCCGCATAAGCATTCAAACCGTGCCCGTGGACGGGTCGCCGGGGAGGCTCACACTCCTCCCCGGGGCGACGCGAAGGCGGGCGAGACTTCGGGAAGGCGCTACGTGAGTCCCAACGGCTCCGACCGCTCGCCGCGGCGCACGATGCGGCGGAAGCTGCCTCAGGCGCTGGCACTGGGCCTCGTCATCGCGACCGCCACCGGCTGCTCGGCCAACGACCTCCCCAGGCTTGGCCTCCCGAGCCCCGTCACGAAGGAAGGGCCCATGGTCCTCCAGATGTGGCAGGGCTCCTGGATCGCGGCGCTGGTGGTCGGCGTACTGATGTGGGGTCTGATCATCTGGAGCGTGATCTTCCACCGGCGCAAGCGCACCGGTGTGGAGGTTCCCCCGCAGACCCGGTACAACGTGCCCATCGAGGCGCTCTACACCGCGGTCCCCATCATCATCGTCTCGGTGCTCTTCTACTTCGTCGCCCGCGACGAGTCCAAGCTGACCGCCACCTCCGAGAAGCCGCAGCACTACGTCAACGTGGTGGGCTTCCAGTGGAGCTGGGCGTTCAACTACGAGAACACCGAGCACCCCGACCCGGCCAACCAGGACGCCGCGTACGAGGTCGGTACGCCCAAGGACGCTCCGACGCTCTGGCTGCCGGTCAACGAGACGGTGCAGTTCCGTCTCACCTCGCGTGACGTCATCCACGACTTCTGGCCCGTCAACTTCATGATGAAGATGGACGTCGTGCCGGGCGTGGTGAACAAGTTCGAGGTCACCCCGACCGTCAAGGGCGAGTACATGGGCAAGTGTGCCGAGCTCTGCGGCGTCGACCACTCGCGCATGCTGTTCAACGTCAAGGTCGTCGACCGCGCCGACTACGACAAGCACCTGGCCGAACTTCGCGCCAAGGGCCAGAACGGCGCGGTGCCCTCCGGCCTCATCGGCATGGGAAGTGAAGAGAAGTGACAATCCTCAACGAGCCCGCCGCGGCCGGCGGGGGCGCCGGTGCCGTCACGGTCGGGGCGCAGCGGACCCGGAAGCCGGGTTCGACCATCATCAAGTGGTTGACCACCACCGACCACAAGACGATCGGCACCCTGTACCTGGGGACGTCGTTCGCCTTCTTCCTGATCGGTGGCATCCTCGCCCTGGTCATGCGCGCCGAGCTGGCTCGTCCCGGGACCCAGATCCTGTCGAACGAGCAGTTCAACCAGGCGTTCACGATGCACGGCACGATCATGCTGCTGATGTTCGCGACGCCGCTGTTCTCCGGTTTCGCGAACTGGATCATGCCGCTGCAGATCGGCGCCCCGGACGTGGCGTTCCCGCGGCTGAACATGTTCGCCTACTGGCTGTACCTCTTCGGCTCGATCATCGCGGTGGCGGGCTTCGTCACCCCGAACGGTGCCGCCGACTTCGGCTGGTTCGCCTACTCTCCGCTGTCCGACGCCGTGCACTCGCCCGGCATCGGCGGCGACATGTGGATCATGGGTCTGGCCTTCTCCGGCTTCGGCACGATCCTCGGTGCGGTCAACTTCATCACCACCATCATCTGCATGCGCGCGCCCGGCATGACGATGTTCCGGATGTCGATCTTCGTCTGGAACACCCTGCTGACCGCCGTGCTGATCCTGCTGGCCTTCCCGGTGCTGGCCGCCGCGCTGTTCGCCCTGGAGGCGGACCGCAAGTTCGGCGCCCACGTCTTCGACCCGGCCAACGGCGGGGCGATGCTCTGGCAGCACCTGTTCTGGTTCTTCGGCCACCCCGAGGTGTACATCATCGCGCTGCCGTTCTTCGGCATCATCAGCGAGATCATCCCGGTCTTCAGCCGCAAGCCGATGTTCGGCTACTCCGGTCTGATCGCGGCCACCATCGCGATCGCCGGTCTGTCGGTGACGGTGTGGGCGCACCACATGTACGTCACCGGACAGGTACTGCTGCCGTTCTTCTCGTTCATGACCTTCCTGATCGCGGTCCCGACCGGTGTGAAGTTCTTCAACTGGGTCGGCACCATGTGGAAGGGCTCGCTGAGCTTCGAGACCCCGATGCTCTGGACGGTCGGCTTCCTGGTCACCTTCCTCTTCGGCGGTCTGACCGGTGTCCTGCTGGCCTCCCCGCCGATCGACTTCCACGTCTCGGACTCGTACTTCGTCGTCGCCCACTTCCACTACGTGGTCTTCGGCACCGTCGTGTTCGCGATGTTCGCCGGCTTCCACTTCTGGTGGCCGAAGATGACCGGCAAGATGCTGGACGAGCGCCTCGGCAAGATCACCTTCTGGACGCTGTTCTTCGGCTTCCACACCACCTTCCTGGTGCAGCACTGGCTCGGCGCGGAGGGCATGCCCCGCCGCTACGCCGACTACCTGGCCTCGGACGGCTTCACCACCCTGAACACCGTCTCGACCATCGGCTCGTTCGTGCTCGGCCTGTCGATGCTGCCGTTCCTCTACAACGTGTGGAAGACGGCCAAGTACGGCGAGAAGGTCACCGTGGACGACCCGTGGGGCTTCGGCCGCTCGCTGGAGTGGGCGACCTCCTGCCCGCCGCCGCGGCACAACTTCCTCACCCTCCCGCGGATCCGCTCCGAATCCCCGGCCTTCGACCTCCACCACCCGGAGATCGCCGCGCTGGACTACCTGGAGAACCACGGTGAGCCGGCCAAGCACCTCGCCGGTGTGACCCCGGCGAAGTACGACGCCCCGCAGCTGGGCAAGGGCAAGAAGGAGGGCGACGCCTGATGAAGGAACAGGGAAAGATCTTCCTGGGCCTGTCCGTCTTCGTGCTGGCCATGGCCGTGACCTACGGTCTGTGGACCAACCACTCGGACAAGGGCATCGAGGCGGCCGGCACCACGGCGCTGTTCCTGGCCTTCGGCCTCTGCGCCTTCATCGGGTACTACCTCGCCTTCACCGCCCGCCGGGTGGACAGCGGCGCGGGTGACAACCCCGAGGCCGAGGTCGCGGACGACTCCGGCGAGCTGGGCTTCTTCGCCCCGCACAGCTGGCAGCCGCTCGCGCTCGCGCTCGGTGGCGCGCTCGCGTTCATGGGCGTGATCTTCGGCTGGTGGCTGATGTTCTGGGCCGCTCCGATCATCCTGATCGGCATCTTCGGATGGGTCTTCGAGTTCTACCGGGGCGAGAACCAGAACCAGTAGGGTTCCCCGCTTCCGGCACCAGGGCCGGTCCTCCCGCACGGGGGGACCGGCCCTGCTGCGTCCCCCGGGGTAACGGCCTCACTCCGGTGGGTGAACCGAGGGTCCCTCGGATGTCGCTTCGCCCGGGCGCGTTCCTACGATCTGATCAATCGTGCGAACCTTCGGAGGCGGTCATGGCCGACAGGCGCGGAATCGCAGCTCTCGGCGGCATCTCGCTGGCCCTCGCAGTCCTGGCCCCGCTGGCCGGCTGCACGTCGGGGGAGGACGACCGCGCCACCGGGGGGCCGCACCGGATCGACGCGGCCCCGCTGGTCCACCTCTCGGCGGAGGGCAAGGCCGACCCCTCCCAGCCGGTCACCGTGACCGCCGTCCAGGGCAGTCGGCTCACCGACGTCACCGTGCTCGGACCGGACGGCCGGGTGGTCGCCGGGAAGCTCGCCGAGGACCAGCGCAGCTGGCAGACGATCGGCCGGCTGAAGGCCTCCACCGCGTACTCCGTCCGGATCTCCGCCGACGACGGCAAGGGCGGCCGCGGCGACACCACCGCCAAGTTCAGCACCGTCGAGGCCCAGCGCCTGCTCACCGCCAAGCTCGGCCCGGACTCCTCCGGCAGCGGCGTCTACGGGGTGGGCCAGCCGCTCACCGTGCAGCTCTCCGAGGACGTCAAGGACCCGCAGGCCCGCCAGGAGGTCGAGCGGGCCCTGACGGTCGCTTCCCAGCCCGCCGTCAACGGCGCCTGGTACTGGGTGGACGACAAGAACCTGCACTTCCGCCCGGAGGAGTACTGGCCGGCCGGTACGACCGTCTCGCTGGCCTTCGACGGCACCGGCAGCCGGATCGCCGACGGCCTCTACGGCGGCGACCGCAGCTCGCTGAAGCTGCGGATCGGCGAACGGGTGGAGTCGGTGATCGACGCGGCCGCGCACGTGCTCACCCTGAAGCGCGACGGCGAGGTGCTGCGGACCATCCCGGTCACCACCGGCAAGCCCGGCTTCGACACCCGCAACGGCGTCAAGGTGGTGCTCGGCCAGGAGCGGTCGGTCCGGATGAACGGGGAGACCATCGGCATAGCGGCGGGCAGCTCGGAGGCCTACGACCTGGACGTGCAGTGGGCCACCCGGGTGACCTGGAGCGGCGAGTACGTCCACGCGGCGCCCTGGTCGGTCGGCTCGCAGGGCCTGGAGAACGTCAGCCACGGCTGTACCGGCATGAGCACCGAGAACGCGCAGTGGTTCTACCAGCACACCCGGGTGGGGGACCTGGTGACGGTGGTGAACAGCCGCGGCGGCGCGATGGAGCCCTTCGGCAACGGCTTCGGGGACTGGAACGTCGGCTGGACGGACTGGCTGAAGCACAGCGCCTCGGGACAGCCCGTCGGCACCACCGCGCCGGCCTCCCAGTCCCCGGCCTCGGGGATGATCCGTCCCGAGCTCTGACGGGCCGCGCGGGCCCTCCTAGCGCTCCTGGTAGGCCAGCCGCAGGGCGGTGTCCACGGCGGCCAGGGCCTCCCCGGCGGAGAGGCCCAGCCGGCTCGCCCGGGCCGCGTACTCGGCGGCGGCCTCGGCGGCCAGCCGGTGGGAGGCGTCCCCGGTGGCGGCGATCAGCGTGCCGCGCCGGCCGTGGGTCTCCACCACGCCGTCCGCCTCCAGCTCGCGGTAGGCCCGGGCGACGGTGCCGGCGGCCAGCCCCAGCTCCTCGGCCAGGGCCCGGACGGTGGGCAGCTTCAGCCCGGTCGGCAGCTCGCCGGAGCGGGCCCGCTCGGCGATCTGGGCGCGGATCTGCTCGTACGGGGGAGTGGCGGAGGCGGGATCGACGGAGAGCTGCACGGGGGCTCCTGGTGGCGAGGGCGGCGGGTACGGGG
>NZ_JBHUAF010000195.1:0-15206 GCF_042789895.1 Kitasatospora sp. NPDC056783 | reverse complement strand
GGCGGGAGGCCGGGCCTCCCGCCCCTCCGGGGCACCGCGACGACTGCTACTCCTGCTTCTTGCGCCGGCTGCCGAAGACGATCTCGTCCCAGCTGGGCACGGTGGCCCGGCGCCCGGGCCGGACGCCGTCCGCCTCGGCCTGCCGGTCGGTGGTGCCGACCAGTCGCTCGCGGTGCGGGGCGACGGCGCGCGGCATCAGGATGTCGGCGTAGGCCGAGCCCGCGCCGACCGCCGGGGCGGCGGCTGCCGCGGCCGACTCCTCGCCCTCCTCGGCGACCTCGGCGGGCACCGGCTCGATCGCGCTGGGGCCGCCGACGGCGAGGTCGCCGCGGAAGGCGGGGACCACGTCGAGCAGGCTGGTCAGCGAGTCCCGGGACTCGGCGGTGGCCTCCCGCGACTCGCGGACCTCGCGGGCCGACATGATCCGGTCGGCCGAGGGCCGGTCGATCATCGGGCGCGGCGGCCGGTCCTGGGGGAGCCGGGCGATCCGCGGGATGAACGGGAAGACCGACTCCTCCTCGCGGTCGACGTTCTCGCCGATCAGCGCGCGGGCCTCGTCGTCGTTGGGCTGGACCAGGCGCCTGGGCGGGTCGTACGTCCAGGAGGCGCTGCGGCCCTCGCCGTCGGCCCGGTAGGAGAGGATGACCTCCCAGGTGCCGTCGTCGCGCCGCCAGGAGTCCCAGCGCTCGGTGTCCTTCTCGGCGCCGCGCAGCGCGAGCCGCTCGGCCACGGCCTCGCCCAGCTGCGGGCCGGGGGACTCGCCGTTGCGGCGGATGGCGGTCTTGCGGGCGCGCTCGGCCATGAACGCGCGCTCGGCGAGCACCGGCCCCTCGAAGCGGCGGACGCGGTCGACGGAGATCCCGGCGGCCTGGGCGACCTCCTCGGCGGAGGCACCGGCTCGTATCCGCGCCTGGATGTCCCGGGGGCGCAGGTGGCTCTCGACCTCGATCTCGATCTGGCCGAGGCGCGGCCGGTCGCCGCGGATGGCGGCGCGCAGCCGCTCGTCGATGGGAAGGGTGTACTCCGTGCTGTCGGCAGCCTTGAGCACCAGCCGTGTGCCGTCGTTGCTGACGGCCACAACCCGCAGTTCGGGCACGGTTACCTCCCGGGTGGTGCCTGCCGACGTCACCTGCGTCGCTGCTCCCGTACTGAGTGTGGCCTGCCCACTCGCGACTGGCCACAACCTTGCTGAGTTCCCCGGCGTGTCGGGCTTACGCCCGCGCACGCCGTTGTGGCACGGTTGCCTTTTTGCCACGCCATCCGTCGACGTCGCGCCTGGGTGTCCCGGCCGTCCTCGCACGCGGAGTGACTGCGACGATCCGGGACCGGCGTCGCCGTGCGTGCCCGTTCCGTGGCTCCTCGTCAAGCTGCCGGTGGTGGCGCAGTCGACAAGTCGACCCAAGGCTCGGGCTTTACGAACAGTACTCCATTCGTGGCATCCAACGGGGCGGCTCGCCGCTCAAGTCTCCCGCGATTCACGGGAATCTCAAGAGCGCGCTCCACCAATGGCGGACCACCGTCGGATGAACGGTGATCATCTTCACACAATCCGGGTGCGAAGAACCGCATTTTCGTCCCTTGTGTCCTTCTTTGGGCAAGATGGAGTGTCTTGTTCGAAGAACGCTCGTACGAACCCGAGGGATGTCGATGCCGGAGCGGAGTGCCGTCGAGGAGGGCGGCAAGGCCAAAGAGGGGCGCAAGCGGATCGATCTGAGTGTGGCTCAGGTCGCGGCGAGCGCGCTGGCCACGGTGGTGGGCGCGCTGTTGGCGTCCGAACTGGGGGTGTACGGCACCATCCTGGGCGCGGCCGTGGTGAGCATCGGGGCGACCACCGGCGGCGCGGTGTTCCAGCACATCTTCAAGCGGACCGGCGAGCAACTGCGCGGGGCGGTGGACCGGGGGCCGAACGCGACGGCCAACTCCCTGCGCCAGGTGCCGGTCGAGCCCGAACAGTCGCCGACGCGGGTGCGGCCGGCGGCGGTCACCTCGGAGTGGAGTGCGCCGCAGGTGGTGCGGGCACGGCGGCGCTGGAGCTGGAAGACCTACGCGGCGGTGTCCGGACTGGTCTTCGTGCTGGCGATGGTGCCGATCGTGGCGTTCGAACTGGCCACCGGGCAGCCGGTGTCGGCGACGGTCAAGGGGGAGTCGGGCAACGGCACCTCCTTCGGCGGCTCGGTGGCTCCCAAGTCCTCGGCCCCGAAGGACGCTCCCCCGGAGCGGCCGTCCACCGGTGGTGGCGGGCGGGGCCCGGAGTCCACGCCCTCCGGCGGCGCGTCGGCGCCGGCGACCACGCGGCCGAGCCGGGAGCCGGACGCCACGCC
The DNA here is from genome assembly GCF_042789895.1 of Kitasatospora sp. NPDC056783. Classification (NCBI taxonomy): domain Bacteria; kingdom Bacillati; phylum Actinomycetota; class Actinomycetes; order Kitasatosporales; family Streptomycetaceae; genus Kitasatospora; species Kitasatospora sp. NPDC056783. Next base: position 12,885 of record NZ_JBHUAF010000195.1, on the reverse strand, counting down.
GAGCGCCGGCGCGGGCAAGGAGTCGCCCTCGACGGGCCCGAGCGCGACCCCGACGGCCGGTGCCTCCGGGCCGGCGGGCGGCGGGCGGCCCACCGGCGGGGCGACCCCGCAGCCGTCGGCGCCGGGCGACGCGCCGGCGAACGATCCGGCGAAGGCGCCGGTCACCCCGCCGTAGGACGCTCCTTAGGGTCCAGGCCCTGTCCGGCCGATCCGCCAAGATCGGCCGGACAGGGACCTAGGCGCCGAGCACCCGGCGCAGGTAGTCGTTGCCGAACACCCGCCGCGGGTCGACCTCGTCGCGCAGTGCGGTGAAGTCGCCGAAGTGCGGGTAGGCGCCGGCCAGGTACTCGGCGTCACGGGTGTGCAGCTTGCCCCAGTGCGGGCGCCCCTGATGGGCGGTCATCAGCTGTTCCACGCCGGTGAAGTAGCCCTGGTCGGCGGTGCCCCGGTAGAGGTGGACGGCGATGTAGGCGGTGTCCCGGCCGGAGGCGGTGGAGAGCCAGAGGTCGTCGGCGGGGGCGAAGCGCACCTCGACGGGGAAGCTGATCCTCCAGTCGGACCGTTCGATCAGGGCCTTCAGTTCGCGCAGCACCTCGCCGACGGCCGCGCGCGGCACCGCGTACTCCATCTCCAGGAAGCGGACCTTGCGCGGGCTGGTGAACACCTTGTAGGCGGTGTCGGTGAAGCTGCGCTCGGACCAGGCCCGGCTGGCCAGCGAGGCGATCGAGGGGATCGAGCCGGGGAAGCGCCGGCCGACCCGGCAGGCCCCCTCCCAGACGGTATTGGAGAGGAAGTCGTCCTCCAGCCACTCCTTGAACCGGGGCAGCGGGGCGGCCGGGCCCTGGCTGCGGTTGTTGCGCTTGGTGGAGCAGCGGTCGGTGTGCGGGAACCAGTAGAACTCGAAGTGCTCGTTGACGGCGGTGAGGTCGTCCAGGCGCTCCAGCACCTCGTCGAAGCCCATCGGCTGCTCGTGCGCGGTGAGCAGGAAGGCCGGCTCGACGCCGAAGGTGAGGGCGGTGATCACGCCGAGCGCGCCGAGGCCGAGCCGGGCGCCCTGGAAGAGCCGGGGGTTCTCGGTGGGGGAGCAGTGCCGGACGGTGCCGTCCGCGAGGACGATCTCCAGCGCGCGGATCTGGGCGGCCAGCGAGCCGGAGTCGCGGCCGGTGCCGTGGGTGCCGGTGCTGGTGGCGCCGGCCACGGTCTGGACCTCGATGTCGCCCATGTTGGTCAGCGAGAGGCCCGCGGCGGCGAGGACCCGGTTGAGCCGGTGCAGCGGGAGGCCGGATTCGACGGTGATGGTGCCGGCCTCGCGGTCGATCCCGCGGACGGCGGTGAGCGCGTGCGGGCGGATCTGGACGCCGTCGCCGGCGGAGGCGATCGAGGTGAAGGAGTGGCCGGAGCCGACGGCCTTGACGGTGCGGCCCTGTTCGGTGGCCCGCAGGATCTCCTTGGCCAGTTCCTCCACGGTGCCGGGGGCGGCGGCCCGGGCGGGCCGGGCGCTCTGGTTGCCGGCCCAGTTGGTCCACCGGGTGGGGGTCGCGGTACTGGCCTGGGGCATTGGGCTGCCTCCTGCTCCGTGGCCGAACCGGTCGGCGCGATCCGGGGCGGCGCGGCGCCCGCCCTACCCACGGGTAGGCCCGCGGGTAGGGCGAGAGATTAGTCAGTTCACCGTCCGGCGTCTACGGGTAGTTCGACCCCGTTCTCCGCCGGGGTGGCGGGCGTGTCGGCCGCGAGCCCGGCGCGCAGCCGGCCGAGGCCGGCGAGGGCGGCGACCACTCCGAGCAGGCCGGCCGCCAGCGGCACCCAGTAGCCGGCGGCGGCGCCGGAGGAGTCGATCACCCAGCCGCCGGCCGAGGAGCCGGCCGCGACGCCGAGGGCCAGGCCAGTGGTGGTCCAGGTCATGCCCTCGGTCAGTTGGGCGGCCGGGACGAGCCGTTCGACCAGCGCCATCGCGGTGATCAGGGTGGGGGAGATGGCGACGCCCGCGACCAGCAGCGCGGCGCCGACCGCGACCAGCCCGCCGACGCCGTTCACCGCGTGGGCGACCAGGAGCAGCGGCACCATGCTGACCGCCATGAACAGCACGCCGACGAGGAAGCGTACGGCCATCGAGCCGGAGGGCTTGAGGGTGCCGAACACCACCCCGGCCAGGCAGGAGCCGAGCGCCCACAGGGCGAGGATCACGCTGGAGATCGACTTGTGGCCCTGGTCCTCGGCGAAGGCGACGGTGACCACCTCGACCGAACCGAAGATCGCGCCGGTGGCGACGAAGGTCAGGATCAGCACCTGGAGGCCGCCGTTGAGGATGACCGAGCGGCCCTGATGCCGGGCGGCCGGATGGACCGGCGGTTCGGTGGAACGCTGCCCGGCGAACAGCAGGACGCCGACGGCGAGGAAGATCCCGGAGAGCAGCACGCCGGCCTCGGGGAAGACCGAGGTGGCCAGGCCGATGGAGAGGATCGGGCCGACGATGAAGCAGACCTCGTCGACCACGGCCTCGAAGGAGTACGCGGTGTGCAGCCTGTCGCCGTCCTCGCGGTAGAGGTGGGCCCAGCGGGCGCGGACCATCGCGCCGGTGCTCGGCATCACGCCCATGCCGGCGGCGAAGACGAACAGCGTCCAGTCCGGGGCCTCCAGTCGGGCGCAGAGCAGCAGGCCGGTGACGGAGACGATGGTGATCGCCATGGCGGGGACGATGATCCTGCGCTGGCCGTGCCGGTCGACCAGCCGGGAGACCTGCGGGCCGAGGATCGCGGCGGAGACCGCGAGGCAGGCGGAGACCAGGCCGGCCACCCCGTAGGAGCCTCTGAGCTGGGAGAGCATGGTCACGATGCCGATCCCGGTCATGGAGATCGGCAGGCGGGAGACGAAGCCGGTGGAGGAGAAGGCCAGAGTGCCGGGGGAGGCGAATATCTGGCGGTAGCTGGACAGCACGGGAGCTCCGGCAGGGGGAGTAAGGAACAAGGCTGGCAAACACAGCTTACGTACCTTGGCAAACGGTATTTTCCGGACACCCGCGCGGCCCCGGCGACGGCGCCCGGTCCCGCAGTGGCAGGATCGGTGGCATGTCCGACGCGCGCAAAACCGCCCCCTCCGGCGCCGCCCCGTACGACGCCCTGCTGCTGCTGTCCTTCGGCGGGCCCGAGGGCCCCGAGGAGGTCGTCCCGTTCCTGGAGAACGTCACCCGCGGCCGCGGCATCCCCAAGGAGCGGCTGAGGGAAGTGGGCAAGCACTACTTCATGTTCGGCGGGGTCAGTCCGATCAACGGGCAGAACCGGGAGCTGCTCGCCGCGCTGCGCGAGGACTTCGCCGGGCACGGGCTGGACCTGCCGGTCTACTGGGGCAACCGGAACTGGGCGCCCTACCTCGTGGACACCCTGCGGGAGCTGGCGGCGGACGGCCACCGCCGGATCGCCGTGCTCGCCACCAGCGCCTACGCCGGCTACTCGGGCTGCCGCCAGTACCGGGAGAACCTGGCCGACGCGCTGGCCACCCTCGCCGAGGAGGGCGCGCCCGCCCTGCGGGTCGACAAGCTGCGGCACTTCTACAACCACCCGGGCTTCGTCGGGCCGATGATCGACGCCACCCTGGCCGCCCTGGCGGAACTGCCCGAGGCCGTCCGCCCCGGCGCCCGGCTGGCGTTCACCACCCACTCCATCCCGGACGCCATGGCCGAGACCTCCGGCGCCCCGGACGACCCGGCCCGCGGCGAGCCCGGCGGCGCGTACGTCGCCGAGCACCTGGACGTGGCCCGGCTGATCGCCGCCGCCGTGGCCGAGCGCACCGGCGTGGCCGACCGGCCCTGGGAGCTGGTGTACCAGAGCCGCAGCGGGGCGCCCCACATCCCGTGGCTGGAACCCGACATCTGCGACCACCTGGAGGCCCAGCACGCCGACGGCGCGCCGGCCGTGGTGATGGTCCCGATCGGATTCGTCTCCGACCACATGGAGGTCAAGTACGACCTCGACACCGAGGCCGTCGCCAAGGCCGCCGAACTCGGACTGCCGGTCGCCCGGGCCGCCACCGTCGGCGCCGACCCCCGGTTCACCGCCGCCGTGCGCGAACTCGTCCTGGAGCGGGCCGCCACCGAGCGGGGCGAGGGCGTGACCCGCTGCGCCCTCGGCGCCCTCGGCCCCAGCCACGACGTGTGCGCCGTGGCCTGTTGCCCCAACCCGCGCGCCCCGCGCCCCGCCGTCGCCGAGGAGAGCCATGTCTGACCCCGCCCTGCCCGACGACGGGCTCCTCGACGAACTGCTGGAGGTCGCCCTGGACGCGGCCCGGCAGGCCGGTGCCCTGCTGCGCGACGGCCGCCCCGCCGACCTCGGCGTGGCCGGCACCAAGAGCAGCCCGGTCGACGTGGTCACCGAGATGGACCTCGCCTCCGAGAAGCTCGTCCTGGAGCTGATCACCGACCGCCGCCCGGAGGACGGCTACCTTGGTGAGGAGGGCGCCGAGCGGCCCGGCACCAGCGGGGTCCGCTGGATCGTGGACCCGCTCGACGGCACGGTCAACTACCTCTACGGGCTGCCCTCCTGGGCGGTCAGCGTGGCCGCCGAGGTGGACGGCCGGGCGGTCGTCGGCGTGGTGTACGCACCGGCCCGCGGCGAGCTGTTCCACGCCGTCCTGGGCCGCGGCGCCCGCCTCGACGGCCGTCCGCTGTCGGCCCGCCCGGCTCCGCCCTGGGGTCAGGCGCTGATCGCCACCGGCTTCAACTACGTCCAGGCGGTGCGGGTGCGGCAGGCGGAGGTGCTGCTGGCGCTGATGCCGGAGGTGCGGGACATCCGCCGGGGCGGGGCGGCCGCGGTGGACCTGTGCGACGTCGCCGCCGGGCGGCTGGACGGTTACTACGAGCGCGGCCTCGCCCCCTGGGACCGGGCGGCCGGGTGCCTGATCGCCGCCGAGGCCGGCGCCCTGGTCGGCGGCCGGCCCGGGCACGGACCGGCCGGCGAGCTGACCGTGGCCGCCGCCCCGGGGGTGTACGAGCCGCTCCAGGAGCGGCTGGCCGCGCTGCGCGCCTGGGCGGACTGACCGGCCCCCCCCGTGAGGGCCGTCCCGTTCCCCGCGAAGAGCGGGCGGGACGGCCCCGGGCATGCGAAGAGCCCTGACATACGGGGGATGCCAGGGCCTTGGATCTCGCACGGCCCCCACAGGGCCGCTGGTGCCGGTGGTCCGGCGACGGGTCGGCGTTCCGGACGGATCAGGCGGCGGTGCGGTGGCGGTCCAGCACCGTGTCCACGCCGTGTTCGGCGGCGAGCCGGCGGAGGTCGTCCAGCTCGGACTGCTCCACCTCGGCGAGGAACTCGTCCCCGGCCTCGATCGCGCGGTGCAGATCCTGCTCGGCGCTGGCTATGCGCTGCAGGATTCCGGCCTTGAAGGCGTCCATACGGGCCCCCTTACTGTGTCGGACGTGCACGGTCGTGCGCTCTCCGCCCCGAGGAAGGTCCAGCCGGTGAAAGCACGCCGACCGGCAGGTGGTGGATCGCCGGACGGGTGCGGAGACGGCCTGCGGCCGCTCCCGGTGATGTCCCAGCCCCAGGGCCGGCGCGGATGAACGCACGGCGGGTGGGTGCGATCGGCCGTCAGCCAGATCGCGGGTGTGCAGCTGTCCTCCCCGCCCCGGGGGCCCGGAAACCTCCCGGCGGAAGAAAGTTGCCCGCGTCACAGTCCAAGCGGAGTGGTGCGAGTGCGAACGAGGGTCGCCCCCCGGAGCCCGCGGCCGTGCCCGGGAGGCAGCTTATCGCTGCTTTACCGCCGGACCAGGCAGGATGGAGGCACCGTCGGAGCCGTGCGTCCGCTTCCGGGGCCGGCCTGGAGAAGGGACAACCACCGTGCGGGTTCTCGTCGTCGAGGACGAGCAGCTGCTCGCCGAGGCCGTCGCGACCGGCCTGCGCCGCGAGGCGATGGCCGTCGACGTGGTGTACGACGGGGAGGCCGCGCTCCAGCGCATCGCGGTCAACGACTACGACGTCGTGGTCCTGGACCGCGACCTTCCGCTGGTCCACGGGGACGACGTCTGCCGCAAGGTGGTCGAGCAGGGCCTGGCGACCCGGGTGATCATGCTGACCGCCTCCGGCGACATCAGCGACCGGGTCGAGGGCCTGGAGATCGGCGCGGACGACTACCTTCCGAAGCCGTTCGCCTTCAGTGAACTCGTCGCCCGCGTACGGGCGCTGGGCCGCCGCGCGACCATCCCGCTGCCCCCGGTGCTGGAACGGGCCGGCATCTCGCTCGACCCAGGCCGCCGCGAGGTGATCCGCGAAGGACGCACCGTCCAGCTCGCCCCCAAGGAGTTCGCCGTCCTGGAGGTGCTGATGCGGGCCGGCGGCGCCGTCGTCTCCGCCGAACAGCTCCTGGAGAAGGCCTGGGACGAGCACACCGACCCGTTCACCAACGTCGTGCGCGTCACCGTGATGACGCTGCGCCGCAAGCTCGGCGACCCGCCGGTGATCGTCACCGTGCCGGGCTCCGGCTACCGGATCTGACCACCTGAGTCCGCCCCGGCGGACCCCCGTCGACGAGGGCCCGCCCCCGAGGGCTCCCCGCCGTGAAGCGCCCGCCCCGGCGGACGCCCCGAGAGGACCATCATGACCACCCCGCCCCCGGTCGGCGGGCCCTCCGGCGCGCCCGCCGGCGGCCCGCGTGCCGTACCCCCCAGACCCGCGCACCCCCCGCGCCCGCCCAGGCTCCAGCAGCACCGCGGGGAGACCTACGTCCCCGGCGACGGCATGCTCGCCTGGCTGCCCTTCCGCCCCACCATCCGGATGCGCCTCACGCTGCTCTACGGCGGGATGTTCCTGATGGCCGGCGTCGTCCTGCTGCTGCTGATGTACGTGTTCTTCCAGGACGCCGTCTCCTACCTGGCCCCGCGCACGTTCAACTTCAACGGCGACTTCGTCCGGGTCGTCGGCCCCAACGGCACCAGCGTCGACATGGACAGCAGGCAGTTCAACGACGCGCAGACCGCCTACTACCTGGCACGCTCCGACTCCGCGCTGAACACGCTGCTGCGCAAGTCGCTCACCATGCTGGTCTGCCTCGCGATCATCGCCTTCGCGGCCGGCTACGCCCTGGCCGGCCGGGTGCTGCGCCCGCTCGGCCGGATCACCCGCACCGCCCGTGACGTCGCCTCCTCCGACCTGCACCGCCGGATCGAGCTGGACGGCCCGGACGACGAGCTCAAGGAGCTCGCCGACACCTTCGACGGCATGCTGGACCGGCTGGACCGGTCCTTCGACTCCCAGCGCCGCTTCGTCGCCAACGCCTCGCACGAGCTGCGCACCCCGCTGGCGATCAACCGCACCCTGCTGGAGGTCCAGCTCTCCGATCCCGGGGCCTCCCAGGACCTCCAGCAGCTGGGCAAGACCCTGCTGGCCACCAACGAGCGCAGCGAACAGCTCGTCGAGGGCCTGCTGCTGCTCGCCCGCAGCGAGAACGAGCTGACCGAGCGGCGACCGGTGGAGCTGTCCGAGGTGGCCACCCGGGCGCTGGAGCAGACCCGGGCCGAGGCCGACAAGCGCGAGGTCGAGCTGCGCTCGAAGCTCGATCCGGCGGTGGCCGCCGGAAACGGGGTGCTGCTGGAGCGGCTGGCACTCAACCTGCTGCAGAACGCCGTCCGCTACAACACCCCGGGCGGCTGGGTCGAGCTGGCCACCACCGCCGTGCCCGGCGGCGGCGAGCTGGTGGTCTCCAACACCGGCCCGGTGGTGCCCGGGTACGAACTGGAGCACATCTTCGAGCCGTTCCGCCGGATCAAGGGCGCCGACCGCACCCGCAGCGACAAGGGGGTGGGGCTCGGGCTGTCCATCGTCCGCTCGGTGGTGCGCGCCCACGGCGGCACCATCGAGGCCACGCCGCGCGCCGGCGGCGGACTCACCATGAGGGTCCGGATCCCCTCACCGTAAGGGTCCAACGCCCCTTCCGTGGGCGACCGTTTCCAGCCGCCCCCGCCAGGCCCGTCAAGACGACATAAGGCCTGGCGGGGGCGGCTTGTCATTTGCGGCCCGAGCAACTTACGGTGTCGTAACCTACGCAACCGTAGGTGAATCCGCCGGCCTCCCCGCCGACGGGTCCGAACCACGTCGATCCCGTGCAGCGCGCCCGTCCCAGCGCGTCCCGTCCCCTCAGGAGCCAGACCGTGACCATCGCCCCTGTGCAGAGCAGCTCCTCGCTCGTCGCGAGCGGCTGGACCGACGCGCGGCTGATCCTCGCCCTCGAAGAGGTCGTGGAGAAGGAACTCAACCGCCACCTGGGCATCGCCAAGGAGTGGATGCCGCACGAGTTCGTCCCGTGGAGCCAGGGCCGCGACTTCGACGGCGTGCTGGGCGGCGAGGCGTGGTCCCTGGAGCAGTCCCAGGTGACCGCGGTGGGCCGGGTGTCGCTGGTGGTCAACCTGCTGACCGAGGACAACCTGCCCAGCTACCACCACGAGATCGCGACCATGTTCGGGCGCGAGGGCGCCTGGGGCACCTGGGTGCACCGCTGGACGGCCGAGGAGGGGCGGCACGGCATAGCCATCCGCGACTACCTGCTCGCCACCCGGGCGGTCGACCCGGTGGAGCTGGAGCGGGCCCGGATGAGCCACATGTCGGAGGGCTTCGAGTCCGACAACGCGCACAGCATGCTGCACTCGGTCGCCTACGTGGCCTTCCAGGAGCTCGCCACCCGCATCGCGCACCGCAACACCGGCAAGTACGCCGGCGACCCGCTCTGCGAGCAGCTGCTGGCGAAGATCGCCAACGACGAGAACCTGCACATGGTCTTCTACCGGAACCTGCTGAAGGCCGCCCTGGAGATCGCCCCGGACCAGGCCATGCGGGCCATCGCCGACGTGGTCACCGACTTCCGGATGCCCGGCCACGGAATCCCCGGTTTCGAGCGCGCCGCCGCGCAGATCGCCCTCGGCGGGGTGTACAACCTCCGCATCCACCACGACGACGTGCTCCAGCCGGTGCTGCGCCACCTCAAGGTGATGGAGCTCGGCGGTCTCGGCCCGGAGGGCCTGCTCGCGCAGAACGAGCTGGGCGTCTTCCTGGACGGGCTGGACAGCCAGGCCCGGAAGTTCGAGGAGCGGCAGGCCGCCCTGCTGGCGCGCCGCGAGGCCCGGAAGAACGCCGGCTGAGGCGCGGCCGAACGTCGGCCGGGGCGAGCCGGAACGCGGGACCGGAACGCGGCCCGGGGCGCGTCGGCCGGCGGTCGGACTGGGTGGATTTTCCGTGCTTTGCCCCGGAAGATTCTTAACGTGACCAAGCTCACACCGTGTCGCTCCGCGATTCCGGGCAACCCCGGAGAGTGACCGCTCGATCGGCGGTGCCGATTGCCGTCCGTAACCGGATTCCACTCCCAGCCAGATCTCAGGAATCGGTCGGCATCCCTGACCGGCAAGGGATTCGGCGGGTGTCCGTACCCGCCGCGCTCACTGTGCGTGTCCGGTTCGCCGGGGCTGCGGAGGGCCGGCGATGGCCCAGCGTGAGGCCTTCCGCAGCCCCGGGGATCACCCCGATGGAGCCCGGGCTGAGTGTCGATTGAGTAACAGGGCTTGAAGTAAGGCAAAATCTCCGCCTCGGGTCGGGCACAAGACCGACCCCCCATGCGTTACGTGCGCTGGAGATACCGCACACACCGCACAAACCCGGAGGGGGAGAGCGAAAAATGGCAACCGACTACGACACCCCACGCAAGACCGACGACGAGCTCAACGAGGACAGCATCGAGGAGCTCAAGGCCCGACGGAACGACAAGGGCGGAAGCTCTGTCGACGTCGACGAGTTCGACGCCGCCGAGGGCATGGAGCTGCCCGGCGCCGACCTCTCCAACGAGGAACTCGCCGTCCGCGTGCTGCCGAAGCAGGCCGACGAGTTCACCTGCATGAGCTGCTTCCTCGTGCACCACCGCAGCCAGCTCTACAGCGAGAAGAACGGCAACCCGATCTGCCGGGACTGCGGCGCCTGAGCACCGCGGCGGACAGGGCCCGGTGCCCGCGGCTGCGCCCGCGGGACCGGCACACCGCTCCTTCCGGCCCCGGGCAGCGGGGCCGGACGGCAGATCCGGGAACCGTCCGACTGGACGGGCCCGGCAGGACGGAGTCGGCCGGTACACCGGTCAGGACAAAGTCGTAGGGACGGTCCCGCAACAGCGGAACCGTCCCTCTCCGTTTGTCCGGCCCGTCCGGCCGGCGTGTTCCTCGGTCCGACCGGCGCGTGGCCGGCCGGCGCGCCTCAGGTGCGGGCGCCGCGCCGGGCTTCCTCCAGCGCCTCCGCCAGCTTCATCGGCGAGCGGGTCGACAGGTACAGGTACGGCGTCGGGTCGGCCGGGTCGGTCACCTCGATCCGCAGCGCCGTCGGGACGTAGCTGCGCAGCAGCATGAAGGCGCGCGGATCGGCCTTCGGGCCGCGCCAGGCCGCCGCCTCGGCGGGGCTCAGCGCGTGCGCCGCGCCGAGCGCGTCCACCGGGATCCGGGCCGGGCCGGCCACCAGCGAGCCCTGGACCACGCGAATGCGGGCCGAGCCGTAGCTGCTGATCGCGACCGCGCCGGCGGCGATGCCGACCACCAGCCCGATCAGCGCGGCCGGACCGTTGACCCGGATCAGGATCAGCGCGAGCGTGAATCCCACCGCGACCGGGAGCAGCCACCAGGAACGCGGCACCGTGAGGCGTTCGTCGTACATGTCCTCCATTGTGGGCGCCCTGATGTCCGGCCCCGGACGCCACCCCCACCGGAGGCCTCGCTACCCCTGGGTAGGCTGGGGCCCCGTGACCGGTACGACAGCCCCCCACGCCCCCACCGACCGGCCGGCCTCCACGATGCCGGTGACCCCGACCACCCCGCCGCCGGACGCCGTCCTGCCGGAGCGCCACCCCCAGGCGCCCGCCCCCGGCACCCGGCTCGGCTCCCACTACGAACACTGCTTCGGCTGTGGCCCGCAGCACCCCGGCGGCCTGCGGCTCGACGCCGTCGCCGGCGAGGGACTCGACGTCACCGCCGAGTTCGCCGTCCGGGACGCCCACCAGGGCGGCCCCGGCCTGGCCCACGGCGGCCTGCTGACCACCGCGATGGACGAGACCCTCGGCACGCTCAACTGGCTGCTGCACGCCCCCGCCGTGACCGGCCGGCTGGAGACCGACTTCCTCAGCCCGGTGCCCGTCGACTCGGTGCTGCACCTGCGCGCCTGGATCACCGGGGTGCACGGCCGCAAGGTCTACAGCGCCGCCGAGGCGCGGATCGGCGGCCCGGACGGGCCGGTCGCGGTGCGCGCGCAAGCCCTCTTCATCCAGGTGAAGCTGGAACACTTCACCACGCACGGTCGTCCCGAGGACATCGAGAGGGTCCTCGACGACCCGGATCTGATGAAGCGCGCCCGAGCCTTTGAGGTGAACCCTTGAGCGACACCCCCCGCCCGCAGCTGGACGTCCTGATCAAGCGCATCGACCCCGAGCTGCCGCTGCCCGCCTACGCGCAGCCCGGGGACGCCGGTGCCGACCTGCGCACCACCGTCGACGCCGAGCTGGCCCCCGGTGAGCGGGCCGTCCTGCCCACCGGCATCGCCGTCGCCCTGCCGGACGGCTACGCGGCCTTCGTCCACCCCCGGTCCGGGCTGGCAGCTCGTTGCGGAGTTGCCCTCGTGAACGCCCCGGGGACGGTCGATGCCGGGTACCGTGGAGAGATCAAGGTGATCGTCGTCAATCTGGACCCGCGCGAGGGGGTCAGCTTCCGCCGAGGGGACCGAATCGCCCAGCTGGTGATCCAGCAGGTCGAGAAGGCCCGTTTCCACGAAGTGGGGGAGCTGCCTGGGTCGGCACGCGCCGAGGGCGGGTTCGGGTCGACCGGCGGCCACGCCGCGGTCTAGCATGCCCGCGGCCTCGCAGGAAGCCGAGCAGGTATACGCATCGGTCTTGGACCGGGAAGGACAGTGACCGTGTTCCGTCGTCGCCAGAAGAGCGAGGACGCTGTCGAGCAGCTCGCCGACGACGCCATCAGCGCCGACGAGACGGCCGATGACGTCGAAGGTTCCGCCGAGAGCGAGAACGTGACCGAGCTGGACCCGGCCGACAGGGTCGGCCTGCCGCCGGCCCCCCGGCCGGACGGTCCGTGGGACCACACCGAGCTGGAGAACCCCGAGGAGGGGCGAGTCGACCTCGGGGGTCTGCTGGTCCCCGGTGTCGAGGGCATGGAACTGCGGGTCGAGGTCGCCGGTGACGCGATCGTGGCCGCCACCCTCGTGCTCGGCAACAGCGCCATCCAGCTCCAGGCCTTCGCGGCCCCGAAGTCGGAGGGCATCTGGGGGGAGGTCCGGGAGGAGATCGCCAGTGGCATCACCTCGCAGGGCGGCATCATCGAGGAGGAGGAGGGCCCGCTCGGCTGGCACCTCCGCGCCCAGGTCCCGGTGCAGCTTCCGGACGGCACCCAGGGCGTGCAGCTGGTCCGGTTCGTCGGCTGCGACGGTCCGCGCTGGTTCCTTCGCGGTGTGATCTCCGGCCAGGCCGCGGTGCAGCCGGAGATGGCCGGCATCCTGGAGCAGGTCTTCCGCCAGACGGTCGTCGTGCGCGGCGAGTCCCCGATGGCTCCGCGCGACCCGATCGTGCTGAAGCTCCCCGAGGACGCCCAGATGGTCGCCGACGGTGGCGGGGCGGCCGCTGCCGCGGGTGAGGGCGACAGCCGCTTCGGCGGTGCCTCGCTCGACCCGTTCGCGCGCGGCCCGGAGATCACCGAGGTCCGCTGACCCGGCTCTGATCAGTACTGATCGCCCCTGCCCGGACTCCCGGGCAGGGGCGATTTGCATGTGGCGGGCCGGTACCCGTACAGTTCCGGAGTCGCCGCGGGAGACCGGGGAGACAAAGCGGAAAGCGAATCCGATGAATGAAACTCCGGAAAACGGAGCGGAAAACATC
>NZ_JBHUAF010000194.1:0-15217 GCF_042789895.1 Kitasatospora sp. NPDC056783 | reverse complement strand
GGAGGCGCGGCGCGCCTCCCGCCCGACCTCCGGCTGCCACACCTTTCGGCCGGCGTGTCAGCCGAAGCCGTTTCCGGTCGGGCGGCTCAGGGCCGACGGGCGACGATCAGGCCGTAGCCGATCTGCGGGAGTTCACCGAAGCGCTCGATGATGTCGGCCGCTCGGGACAGCTCCTCGTTGAAGGCACTGCCGTCCGCTCCCCGCGCCTGCCGGATGAGGTCCGCGGCCAACGTGTGACTGCGTCGGACGTTCTCGCCGATGTCCAGCATCTCGACGACCTCCAGGCCGGCCTTGGCCATGTGTCCGGCGTATTCGTCGGCGTCACCGATCGGAGGAATCTCGAACAGTCTCCGATTGTCCGCCACTATGCCGGCCTCGCGGGGGGTCAGCTCACCTTGCTGATAGGGATTCGCGGCCACCAGAGTGCCGCCAGGACGCAATACTCGCGCTGCTTCGGCTATGGCGGTGGCACGATCGGACATGTGAAGGAACGATTCGATCGCGTATACGTGATCGAAGTGAGCGTCGGCGAACGGGAGATCCATACCGTCGGCCTGCTGGAAGGACACCTGCCCAGCGCCTGCCCCGACTTCCGGCCGCGCTCCGGCCGTGGCCGCCTGTTGAGCGCTGATGGTGACACCCGTGACGTGCACGCCCCATGTGCCCGCGATACGGACGGCGGGCTTGCCGCTTCCACAGCCGATATCCAGGACCCGGGCACCGGGTGCGAGTGTGAGCCGTTCGGCCACCATGTCGGTCAAAGTGTCGGTGGCCTCTTCGACTGAGGCTTCGTCGTCGCCGTCACGCCAGTACCCCAGGTGAATGTTTCCCCCCATCACCTCAGAGAGCAGGCCAGTCGACTGGTCGTACATTTTTCCCACGTCCGCCGCGGTGGGTGTATGCTGCTCGGTCATTTCTGGGACACCTCTTTCCGTTGAACTCCCGACGTTTCCTCCGCTGGCCGAACGGGACGCTACAAAGTGGCGAGCGCCTCTGTCAACGGGGCAATTTACTTGCGCCGGGCTGGATGAAGAGAAAGCCGGCAGATTCCTCATAACTCAACTTATCGGCCTCATGAATCTAGTTATTGGACAGTGCGGGATCATGTCAGGTCTAATAACTTCCACGTGATCCCGTCGAATCTCCCGCATGCGACAGCGGTTCGCTGAACAGCGCGGACAGGTGCGCCGGACAGTGCGGTCAGGCGGTCGGCAGGCAGCCGGCGCCTCGCTCGCCGTGAGCCACTTCACGCCGAAAGTCCCGGCTCCGAGCCGGAGGTCAGAATCCAGACCCGAGGCATAGCGCTTGACATTCCTCCGATGTCGGCTGTTGGGAGTTCTATGCGTACCGGCCAGGCGTTCCCCTATGAGGGCGACCGTCTCGACGACGATCCTATTGCAATCGTGGGAATGGCCTGCAGATTTCCCGGTGCCGAGAATCCCGCAGCTTATTGGACGCTGCTCCGTGACGGCGTGAGCGCGGTTTCAGAAAAACCGAGGGAGGGCCGAAGCGGTTTCGGTGCGGGCGGCTTCCTCGACCACGTCGATCAGTTCGATTCGGACTTCTTCGACATCTCTCCCCGCGAAGCGGCTGCCATGGATCCGCAGCAGCGGCTCGCCCTCGAGCTGAGCTGGGAGGCGTTCGAGGACGCGGGGATCGTGCCGGCCGGCCTGAAAGGCCGTGATGCGGGCGTCTTCGTGGGCGCCATGTGGGACGACTACGCCGCCGTACTGCACCGGCTCGGTGCGGGATCGGCCACCCAGCACAGCATGACCGGCGTCCATCGCGGCATCATCGCCAACCGGGTGTCGTACGCCCTCGATCTGCGCGGGCCCAGCATGGTGATCGATACGGGGCAGTCCTCCTCCCTGGTGGCCGTGCACACGGCCGCCGAGAGCCTGCGGCGAGGTGAGGCGTCCCTCGCGCTGGCAGGCGGGGTGAACCTCGGTCTCGCTCCGGAGAGCACCGTGTACTCCGAGAAGTTCGGCGGGCTGTCTCCCGACGGCCGGTGCTTCACCTTCGATGCCCGCGCCAACGGCTACGTCCGCGGCGAGGGCGCCGGGATGGTCGTCCTCAAGCCCCTCTCCCGCGCGCTCGCCGACGGCGACCGCGTGTACTGCGTCATCGAGGGCACCGCGATGAACAACGACGGCGCGGGCGAAGGGCTCACCGTGCCCACGGCCCGTGCGCAGGAAGAGGTGCTGCGCTCGGCGTACCGGAAGGCGGGTGTCGACCCGGCCGGCGTGCACTACGTGGAACTTCACGGCACCGGTACGAAGAAGGGCGATCCGATCGAGGCCGCCGCACTCGGTTCGGTGTTCGGCTCGGGCCGGACGGCCGACACACCGCTGTTGGTGGGGTCCGTGAAGACGAACATCGGGCATCTGGAAGCCGCGGCCGGTATCGCCGGGCTCATCAAGACGGTCCTGTGCATCAGGCATCAGGAGATTCCGGCGAGTCTGAACTTCCGTACGCCCAACCCACGGATCCCCTTCGAGGCGTGGAACCTGCGCGTGCAGACCGCGCTGAGCCGACGGCCTCGTGGCGACGGGCCGTTCCTGGCGGGTGTCAGTTCGTTCGGCATGGGCGGCACGAACTGTCATGTGGTGCTCTCGGACCGCCACCTGGCAGCCGTGTCCCCCGCAGCCGTCGGCGGCCGGCGTGCCGAGGGTCTCTCGCTGCTGCCCTGGGTGGTCTCGGGGAGGTCCCGTGCCGCGCTCCGTTCGCAGGCGGAGCGGCTCCGCGAGCACGTCACCACGTATCCCGGGCTGGATCCGGAGAGCGTCGGGGGCTCGCTCGCCGCGCACCGCACGGCGTTCGAGGAACGCGCGGTGGTTCTGGGCAGCGACCGGGACGACTTCCTGAGCGGTCTGGACGCGCTGGTGCGCGGTGTGCCCGCCGCGAACGTGGTGCGGGGCTCCGCGCGGGGCGCGGGCGGGACGGCGTTCCTCTTCACGGGCCAGGGCAGCCAGCGTGCCGGGATGGGGCGTCGGCTCCACGCGACGGTTCCGGCGTTCTCCGAGGCGATGGACGAGGTGTGCGACCGGCTGGACACCCGGTTGCCCCACCGGCTCCAGGATGTCCTCTTCGCGGAACCCGGTACACCCGAGGCCGCGCTGCTCGACCGGACGGACTTCGCCCAGGTCTCGCTGTTCGCACTGGAGGTAGCGCTCGCTCGCCTGCTCCAGCGGTGCGGGCTGCGTCCGGACTTCCTGCTCGGGCACTCCGTGGGAGAGATCGCCGCGGCCCATGTCGCCGGAGTGTTCTCCCTGGAGGACGCCTGCACCCTCGTCACGGCCCGCGGACGGCTGATGCGGCAGGCCGTCGAGGGCGGCGCCATGGTGGCGCTGGAGGCCGACGAGACGGAGGTCCGCGCGGCCCTGTCCGGGCTGGACCAGGAGGTCTCGGTCGCCGCGGTCAACGGGCCACGGGCCACGGTGATCTCCGGTGACCCGCGAGCCGTCGCCGATGTCGCCGCGCAGTTCGAGGCGAGGGGCCGCCGGACCAAGCGGCTCAAGGTCAGCCACGCGTTCCACTCACCGCACATGGACGGTGTGCTGGACGAGTTCCGTGCCGTCGCCGCGCGGTTGGACTACGGCACCCCGAAGGTTCCGGTCGTCTCCAACGTCACAGGACGTCTCGCCACAGCGGACGAACTCCGGTCGCCGGACTACTGGACCCGTCACATCCGGGCGTCCGTGCGCTTCTTCGACGGCGTCCGTCTCCTGCGGTCGGAAGGCGTCACGAACTACCTGGAGGTGGGCCCCGGGGGCCTGACCTCGATGATCCGCGAGAGCCTCGCCGTCGAGGGGACACCGTCCGGCGCCGCGATCGTCCCGCTGCTGCGCCGGGGCCAGCCGGAGGACCGCACGGTGGCCACCGCACTGGCCGAGGCGTTCGCATGCGGCGCGCGGGTGGACTGGGAGCCGTTCACCGGCTGGGCCGACGCGCGGCCGGACCTGCCGACGTACGCCTTCCAGCGCCGTTCCTTCTGGCTCGGCGCGCCGGGCGAGCCTGCCGCGGGACAGCACGGCGACGCGGTGCTCGATCCGGCGAGCGGTGTCGCGCCGGCCGCGGAGCCGGTCGTCGCCGCTGCCGAAGCGGACATGCCGCAGCTCGTGCGGATGAGCGTGGCGGCGGTACTCGGGCACATGTCGTCCGATCTCGTCGACGGCGGCAGGACGTTCAAGGAGCTGGGGTTCGACTCGCTCACCGCAGTCGAGTTCCGCGACCGCGTCGCCGAGGCGACCGGACTGGCACAGCTGGCGCCCACCTTGATCTACAACCACCCCACGCCGGACGAGCTGGCTCGCTTCCTGCAGTCCCGGCTGGCGGGCGAGGAGCCGGCCACCGGCGGTCTGCCGGTGGCGGCCCCGCATTTCGAGCCGATCGCCATCGTGGGCATGGGATGCCGGTTCCCCGGGGAGGTCCGCTCGCCGGAGGACCTGTGGCGCCTGGTGTCCGAGGGCAGGGACGCCGTGTCCGCCTTTCCCGACGACCGCGGCTGGGACACCGGTGAGCTGCGCGACCCGGAGAACCCGGAGGCCCGGTACGCGCGGGAGGGGGGCTTCCTCTACGACGCGGCCGCATTCGACGCGGGGTTCTTCGGGATCAGCCCGCGTGAGGCGCTGGCGATGGATCCGCAGCAGCGGCTGGTGCTGGAGACCTCCTGGGAGGCGCTGGAGCGGGCGGGGATCGACCCGCTGTCGCTACGAGGCAGCCAGGTCGGCGTGTTCGCGGGGGCGATGACGCAGGACTACGGGCCCCGACTGGGTGAACCGGCCGAGGGCACCCAGGGCTTCGCCCTGACCGGCAACACGGCGAGCGTCGTCTCGGGGCGGGTGGCGTACACCCTCGGTCTGGAGGGCCCCGCGGTCACCGTGGACACCGCCTGCTCCTCCTCGCTCGCCGCCCTGCACATGGCGCGCCGGTCCCTGCAGCACGGTGAGTGCACGCTGGCACTGGCCGGCGGGGTGACCGTGATGGCGACGCCGGGCATGTTCGTGGAGTTCGCCCAGCAACGCGGCCTGGCGCCCGATGGCCGCTGCAAGCCGTTCGCCCGGTCGGCCGACGGTACGGGCTGGAGCGAAGGCGTGGGCATGCTGGTGCTGGAGCGTCTGTCGGACGCCCAGCGCCTCGGCCATCCGGTCCTGGCGCTCGTCCGTGGTTCGGCGGTCAACCAGGACGGCGCGAGCAACGGGCTGACGGCTCCGAACGGGCCGTCGCAGGAGCGGGTGATCCGGCAGGCGCTGGCCGACGCCCGGCTCACGCCGCAGGACGTCGACGCGGTGGAGGCGCACGGCACCGGCACGAAGCTGGGTGATCCGATCGAGGCGCAGGCCCTGGTGGCCGCCTACGGCCGAGGCCATTCGGGCGACCGGCCGCTGTGGCTCGGCTCGGTGAAGTCGAACATCGGCCACACTCAGGCGGCCGCCGGAGTCGCCTCGGTGATCAAGATCGTCATGGCTCTGCGCAACGGGCGGCTGCCCGCCAGCCTGCACATCGACGAGCCGACGCCGCACGTGGACTGGTCCTCGGGCTCGGTGGCCCTGCTGACCGAGGCGGCACCGTGGCCGGAGGGCGAGCGGGTGCGCAGGGCGGCTGTCTCCTCGTTCGGCATCAGCGGAACGAACGTCCACACCATCCTCGAACAGGCCCCCGCCGAAGCGCCGAGCGCGTCCGGCGGCCACGACCGGGCCCCGGAAACGGCCCCGGCACCGGCGGACGTGCTGCCGTGGACGCTGTCGGCGAAGACGCCCGAGGCCCTGCGCGACCAGGCTGCCGCCCTGCGGACCTGTCTCGACGGCCGTGAGGACCTCGCTCCTGCCGACATCGGGCTGTCGCTGGCCACCACTCGGTCCGCGTTCGAGCACCGTGCCGTGCTGATCGGCGGTGAGGAGCGCGAGCTGCTGTCCGCGGTGGACGCGCTGGTGCGGGACACCCCCTCGGACAACGTGGTGCGCGGCACCGCGGTGAGCGGCGCCGAGACCGTGTTCGTCTTTCCCGGCCAGGGGGCGCAGTGGGCCGGGATGGCGGTGGAACTCATGGACTCCTCACCGGTGTTCCGCGAGCGGATCCACGCGTGCGACGCGGCGCTCGGATCCGTCGTGGACTGGTCGCTCCTGGACGTCCTGCGGTGCGCCCCCGGCGCGCCGACGCTGGAGCGGGTCGATGTGGTGCAGCCGGCGCTGTTCGCGGTGATGGTTTCACTCGCCCGGCTCTGGGAGTCCCACGGCGTGCGCCCCAGCGCGGTGATCGGGCACAGCCAGGGCGAGATCGCCGCGGCCTGCGTGGCGGGTGGGCTCTCGCTGGAGGACGCCGCGAGGATCGTCGCCCTGCGCAGCCGGGCGCTGACCGAGATCTCCGGTCTGGGCGGCATGGTGTCGGTGGCGCTGTCGGCCGAGCGGGTACGGCAGTTGCCGT
This sequence comes from Kitasatospora sp. NPDC056783, assembly GCF_042789895.1. Classification (NCBI taxonomy): domain Bacteria; kingdom Bacillati; phylum Actinomycetota; class Actinomycetes; order Kitasatosporales; family Streptomycetaceae; genus Kitasatospora; species Kitasatospora sp. NPDC056783. Next base: position 8,794 of record NZ_JBHUAF010000194.1, on the reverse strand, counting down.
GCTGGGACGAGCGCCTGGACATCGCGGTGGTCAACGGGCCGTCGTCGGTGGTCGTCTCCGGGGAACAGCGGGCGCTGGAGGAGGTGCTGGCCGCCTGCGCCACCGAGGGCGTGCGGGCCAAACAGATCCCGGTGAGTTACGCGGCGCACTCCGCGCAGGTCGAGACGATCCGTGAGCGGCTGCTGGAGGAGTTGCGCGGGATCGAGCCCCGGCGCGGCGACGTCCCCTTCTACTCGACGGTGAGCGGGGAGCTCCTGGACACCCGTGAGCTGGACGCCGAGTACTGGTACCGCAACCTGCGGGAACCCGTCCAGTTCGAGCGGGCGATGGGGACGGCCCTGAAGAAGGGGCACACGCTCCTGGTCGAGGTCAGCCCGCACCCCGTGCTGAGTGTCGGTGCCCAGGAAGCCGTCGAGACGTTCGGCGGGTCCGGTGCGGTGGTGGGGTCGTTGCGGCGCGAGGACGGCGGTCCCCGGCGCTTCCTGACCTCGCTCGCGCAGGCGTACGTCCTCGGGGCCTCGGTGGACTGGCGGACCGTCTTCGCCGGGTCCGGTGCGGCGCGGGTCGATCTGCCGACCTACGCCTTCCAGCACCAGCGGTACTGGCTGACGGCGTCCGCCCCGCAGGCAGTGGCCGTGCCGGGCGACGACCCGGAACGACGGTTCTGGAACATGGTGGAACGCGGCGACGAGCAGGAGTTGGCCACCGAGATCGGGGCCGGGGACCCGGACGCCCTGCGGGCGCTGCTGCCGGCGCTGACCGCGTGGCGCCGCCGGCAGCGCGAACAGGCCGCCGCCGACTCCTGGTCCTACCGGATCGCCTGGCAGCCGTTGCCGAAGGTTCCGGCGGGCGTCCTGTCCGGCCGGTGGCTGGTGGTCGTCCCTGAAGGCGTCGAGCACGAGCGGCTGACGGCGGCCGTCGTGGAGACCCTGGACAGGAGCGGCGCGCAGGCGGTCTCGCTGGTGGTGCCGGCGGGGACCGGCCGCCAGGAGCTGGCGCAACGGCTGCGGTCCGTGGCCTCGGAAGGGCCGGAACCCGCCGGGGTGCTGGCGCTGCCGGGGCCGGACGCGGGGCCGGTGCTGCCGGGGCCGGACGCGGGGCCGGTGCTCCCTTCGGCGTCCGCGCACCCGGACGCCGTCCTGACGCTGGTCCAGGCCCTCGGGGACGCCGGGATGTCCGCCCGGTTGTGGTGCGTGACCCGGGGTGCGGTGACGGCCGGCGCCGGTGACGCGGTGACCAGGCCCGAGCAGACCCAGATCTGGGGGCTCGGCCGGGTCGCGGCGGTGGAGTTCCCCCAGCGGTGGGGCGGCCTGGTGGATCTGCCCGAGCAGGAGGACAGCAGGGTCGTCGGGCGGCTGCCCGCCGTGCTGGCCGGTCCGGACGGCGAGAACCAACTCGCACTGCGGTCCTCGGGGGTGTACGTCTGCAGGCTGCTGCGCGCGCCCCGGCGGGACACCTCCGCCGCGGGGCGGTGGACGCCCCGCGGCACCGTCCTCGTCACCGGCGGCACCGGTGCGCTCGGCGCGCATGCCGCGCGCTGGCTGGCGGACAACGGGGCGGAGCGCCTCGTGCTGGTGAGCCGCAGCGGCCGGGAGGCGGCGGGCGCCGTCGAACTGGAGGCGGAGCTGACCGGCCTCGGGGTCCAGGTCGACATCGTGGCCGGCGACGTCGCCGACCGAGGAATGCTCGCCGGGCTGCTGGCGGCGCTGGACGCGGACGGCGCCGGCGTCCGGGCGGTCGTCCACGCGGCCGGGGCGATCGAGAGCGTCCCGCTCGGCTCGCTGACCCCGCGGCGCTTCGCGGACGTGGTGCGGGCCAAGGCCGACGCCGCGCAGCACCTGCACGACCTCACGCGCGACCGGGACCTGGACGCGTTCGTACTGTTCTCGTCCGTCTCGGCGCTGTGGGGCAGCGCGGGCCACGGCGCGTACGCGGCGGCGAACGCCTTCCTGGACGGCCTGGCGGCCCACCGCCGGGCACAGGGGCTGGTGGCCGCCTCGGTGGTCTGGGGCCCGTGGGACGGCGGCGGCATGACATCGCGCGACGGCCTGGACAAGGCGCTGGCCCGGCAGGGGATCAGGCTCATGGCACCGCGGCAGGCGATCGAGCACCTGCGGCACCGCGCACTCGACACGTCGTCACCGGTGATCACGGACGTGGTCTGGGAGACGTTCTTCGCGGCGTTCTCCGCGACGACGCCGAGCCGGCTGCTCACCGAACTGCCCGAGGTGCGCGACGCGCTGCGGGAGACGAGGCCGCAGGACGGCGCCCCGGCGGCGGGGACGCTGACGGAGCGGCTCGCCGGGCTGAGCCCGGGCCGGCGCAGGGAGGCCACCGCCGCGCTCGCCCGCGCCCAGGTGGCGACCGTCCTCGGACACGCCGACGAGAGCCAGGTCGGCGACCGCTCGCCGTTCAAGGAACTGGGCGTCGACTCCGTGATCGCGGTGGAACTGCGCAACCGGCTCCAGGACCACACCGGCCTGGGCCTGCCGGTCACCGTGGTGTTCGACCACCCGTCGCTGGAGAAACTGGCCGATTTCCTGGTGGCCACCGCTTTCCCGCAGGACGCGGGCGAATCCGCGGACACCGCCGCCGCGGCCGGCGAAAGGGACCGGGAACGCGCGAGGGAGATCCAGGAGGCGGAAGAGCACATAGACGAACTGGACGTCGACGATCTGGTGCGGCTGATGCTCGGCGAGCAGTAGGCGAGCGGGAGACCGCACGCGAGACGACCGATTTTCCGAGGAAACCGATCTGTGAGGGGTCATGGCTACTTCGCCGGACAAGATCGTCGACGCCCTGCGCGCGTCCATGAAGGAGACGGAACGGCTCCGGCGGGAGAACGAGGACCTGGCCGCCGCGCGGCACGAGCTGATCGCCATCGTCGCCATGGGCTGTCACCTCCCGGGCGATGTGCGCAGCCCGGAGCAGTTCTGGCAGCTCATCGCGGCGGGCGGCGACGCCGTGTCCGAGTTCCCGGCGGACCGGGGCTGGGACCTCGACGCGCTGTTCGACCCGGCCCCGGACCGGCCCGGCACCATCTACACGCGCCACGGCGGTTTCCTCACCGACCTGGCCGGATTCGACGCGGAGTTCTTCGGGATCAGCCCCCGCGAGGCGGTGGCCATGGACCCGCAGCAGCGGCTGCTGCTGCAGACGTCGTGGGAAACGCTGGAGCGGGCCGGAATCGATCCGACGTCGCTGCACGGCAGCCGCACGGGCGTGTTCCTGGGAACGGCGTTCCAGGATTACGCGACGCGTGTCCGGCCGGCCGACCTCGGGGAGTACGAGGGGTATTTCCTGACCGCGGGGGCGGCGAGCGTGCTCTCCGGCCGCATTTCGTACACGCTCGGCCTGGAAGGCCCCGCGGTGACCGTCGACACCGCCTGTTCGGCGTCGCTGGTGGCGATCCACGCGGCGTGCCAGGCGCTGCGCCGGGACGAGTGCTCCCTCGCGCTGGCGGGCGGTGTCACCGTGATGACCACGCCCGCCCAGCTGCAGGGCTTCAGCCGGCAGCGCGGGCTGTCCGCGGACGGGCGGTGCCGGTCCTTCGCGGCGGCGGCGGACGGCACGGGGCTGTCCGAGGGCGTCGGTGTCCTGCTGCTGGAGCGGCTGTCCGATGCCCGGCGGGCCGGCCACCGGGTCCTGGCCGTGGTGCGCGGCAGCGCGACGAACCAGGACGGTGCGAGCAACGGCCTCGCCGCGCCGAACGGCCCCTCCCAGCAGCGGGTGATCCGGCAGGCGCTGGCGGACGCGCGGCTGGCCCCGCAGGACGTCGACGCGGTCGAGGCGCACGGCACGGCCACCACCCTGGGCGACCCGATCGAGGCGCAGGCGCTCCTGGCCACGTACGGGCAGGACCGCGCCGAACCCCTGTGGCTGGGCTCGGTGAAGTCCAACGTCGGGCACACCCAGGCGGCCGCCGGGGTCGTCGGCGTCATCAAGATGGTGCTGGCGATGCAGCACGGCGTGCTGCCGCGGACCCTGCACGTCGACGAGCCGACGCCGCACGTGGACTGGTCGGCAGGGCACCTGGAACTGCTGACGCGGGCCGTCGACTGGCCGGACACCGGGCGGCCCCGGCGCGCCGGGGTGTCGTCCTTCGGGATCAGCGGCACCAACGCCCACGTGATCCTGGAGCAGGCGCCCGCCGCCGACTCCGCCCTTCCCCCGGCCGCCTCCGCTCCGCTCCGCGTGGTGCCGTGGGTGCTGTCCGCGCGGAGCCAGGACGCCTTGCGGGGCCAGGCGCGCGCGCTGCTGGCCTGGCTGGAGGAGCGCGGCCCGCTCGACCCCGCGGACGTCGGGCACGCGCTCGCCACCACGCGGGCGGCCCTGCCCCACCGGGCCGCCGTCGTCGCGGGCAGCGGCGACGAGCTGCTCCAAGGGCTGGCGGCGCTCGCCGAGGACCATCCCGATCCGAGGGTCGCCCCGGGCACGGTGACACCCGGGAAGCTCGGGTTCCTCTTCACCGGCCAGGGCAGTCAGCGGGCCGGGATGGGGCGTGAACTCCACGCGGTCTCACCGGTGTTCGCAGAGGCGTTCGACGCGGTGTGCGCGGCGCTGGACCCGCATCTGGAGCGGCCGCTGCGCGAGGTGGTGTTCGGGGCGCCGGACGCGGGCGCGCTGCTCGACCGGACCGAGTACACCCAGCCGGCGCTGTTCGCGCTGGAGGTCGCGCTCTTCCGGCTGCTCGCCCACTGGGGTGTCCACCCGGACCGGGTGGCGGGCCACTCCATCGGTGAGGTGGCCGCCGCCCACGTGGCCGGGGTGTTCTCGCTGGAGGACGCGGCGGCGCTGGTGGCGGCGCGGGGCCGGCTGATGCAGGCCCTGCCGGAGGGCGGCGCCATGGTCGCCGTCCAGGCGACCGAGGAGGAGGTGCTGCCGCTGGTGGCCCGGCACGCGGACCTGATCGGCCTGGCCGCGGTGAACGGCCCGTCCTCCGTGGTGGTCTCCGGGGAGGCCGGGGCCGTGCGTCGGGTCGCCGCGCACTTCGCCGCCGAGGGGCGCAAGACGAAGGAGCTGACGGTCAGCCACGCCTTCCACTCGCCGCTCATGGACGCCATGCTGCCGGAGTTCCGCAAGGTCGTCGGCGGGCTGTCCTTCCACTCTCCCGTTCTGCCGGTCGTGTCGGCGCTGACCGGCGAGGAGATCACGGACGAGGAGATCCGCGATCCGGAGTACTGGGTCCGGCACGCCCGGGGGACCGTGCGGTTCGCGGACGCGCTGCGGGTCATGGAGGCCGGGGGTGTCCGCACCTTCCTGGAACTGGGTCCCGAGGGCGTGCTGTCGGCCATGGGCCGGGACACGCTCACCGCGCCGGACGCCGACCTGGCGCCGGCGCTGCGCTCGGACCGAGGCGAGGAACTCGCCCTCACCACCGCGCTGGCCCGGCTGCACACCCGTGGCGTCCCGGTCGACTGGACGGCGTTCTACGTCACGAGCGGCGCACGGCCGTGCGACCTGCCCACCTACGCCTTCCAGCTGCGCCGCTACTGGATGGACGCGCCGGCGCCGTCGGCCGCCATCGGTTCCGCGGGGCTCGCCGCGGCCGGTCATCCGCTGCTCGGCGCGGTGGTGTCCCTCGCCGACGACGAACTGGTCCTCACCGGACGGCTTTCGACGGCCGGCCACGGCTGGATCGCCGATCACCAGGTGTTCGGCCGGGCGCTGCTTCCCGGCACCGCCTTCCTCGAACTGGCCCTGCACGCCGGGGAACGGGTCGGCTGCGAGCAGGTGGAGGAACTGACGTTCCACACGCCTCTCGTGCTGCCCGGACAGGGCGCGGTCGACCTGCGGGTGCGGGTGGGCGCCGTGGACGAGTCCGGACGGCGGTCGCTGGACGTGCGTTCCCGGCCGGACAACGCGGCGGACGACGAGCCGTGGACCCCGCACGCCACCGGCGTCCTCGCACGGACGGGCGCCCCCACACCCGAGGACCTGGCCGTGTGGCCCCCGCACGGCGGGGAGGCGGTGGACGTCACCGGGCTCTACCCCTCGCTGGCGGAGACCGGCCTGGAGTACGGGCCGGCGTTCCAGGGGCTGCGGGCGGCCTGGCGGCGCGGAAACGAGCTGTTCGTGGAGGCCGGCCTGCCGGACGGTGCCGGGACCGAAGAGTTCGGCGCGCACCCCGCGCTGCTCGACTCGGCCCTGCACGGGGTCGCGCTGGGTGTCGTGCTCCCCGGCTGGGACCGGGCCCTGCTGCCGTTCGTCTGGCGCGGTGTCACCCGGCACGCCGTCGGCGCCGCGAGCCTGCGCGTGCGGCTGGCGCCGGCGGGTGAGGACGTGGTCTCCGTGGTGGCCTGGGACGAGACGGGCGCGCTCGTGCTGTCGGCCGACGCGCTGGTGCTGCGCCCGGCGTCCCGCGACCGGATCGACGGGGCCGGGAGCGCCGTGCACGACCGGCTGTTCCGGACGGACTGGGAGACACGCGCGGCGCCGACGGCCCGTGGCGCGGCATCGGACTGGGCGGTCGCGGGCGCGGGCGCGGGGGAACTGGCCGCGCGGCTGGGCGGTGCGCCCGCCGGGGTGCACCGGGACCTGGCCGCGCTGTTGCGGGCGGGCGAGGCGGGCGGGCGGGTCCCCGACACGGTGCTGGTGCCCTGCCGCGCAGACGGCCTGCCCGCGTCCGACGACGCGGACGCGGTGCGGTCGGCCGCTCACCGGGCACTCGGGCTCGTGCACGCGTGGCTGGCCGACGAGCGGCACGCCGGCAGCCGGCTGGTCCTCATGACGGAGCGTGCTGTCGCCGTGGAGGCGCAGGACGTGCCGGATCCGGCGCACAGCGCCGTCTGGGGTCTGGTGCGCACGGCCCAGTCGGAGTACCCCGGCCGGTTCGTCCTGGCCGACGTGGACGGGCGGGATGCCTCGTACGGCGTGCTGGCCGAGGCCGTCGCCTCCGGAGAGCCGCAGCTCGCCCTGCGTGACGGCGAGTTCAAGGTCCCCCGCCTGGTCCGGCTGCGCCCGCAGGACACGCTGTCCGTGCCGGCGGCGCCCGCCTGGCGGCTGGACTCCGGCGGCGGGACCCTGGACGGTCTCGCTCTGGTCCCTCACCCGGAGGCCGAACAGCCGCTGGGCCCCGGTCAGGTGCGGGTGGCGGTGCGCGCGGCCGGGCTGAACTTCCGTGACGTGCTGAATGCCCTGGGCATGTACCCGGGAGAGGCCGGGCCGCTCGGGGTGGAGGGCGCCGGGGTGGTCACGGAGGTGGGGTCCGCCGTCACGTCGGTGGCACCCGGCGACCGGGTCCTCGGCATGGTCTTCGGCGCGATCGGCCCGGTCGCCGTGACCGACGAGCGCATGGTCGCCAGGATCCCGGACGGCTGGTCGTTCCCGCAGGCGGCGTCCGTGCCGGCCGTCTTCCTGACCGCGTACTACGCGCTGTCCGTCCTCGCGAAACTGCGCCCCGGGCAGTCGGTGCTGGTGCACGCCGCGGCCGGCGGCGTCGGCACGGCCGCCGTCCAGCTGGCCCGGCACCTGGGCGCCGAGGTGTACGCGACCGCCAGTCCGGCGAAGTGGGACGCGCTGCGGGCGATGGGCCTGGACGAGGGGCACATCGCCTCGTCCAGGACGCTGGAGTTCGAGGAGAAGTTCCGGCGCACCAGCGGGGGCCGTGGCGTGGACGTCGTCCTGGACTCCCTGGCGGGGGAGTTCGTCGACGCGTCCTTGCGGCTGCTGGCCGCGGGGGGCCGGTTCCTGGAGATGGGCAAGACCGACATACGGGACCCCGAGGTGGTCGCGGCCGCGTACGACGGGGTGCGCTATCAGGCGTTCGACCTGGTCGACGCGGGGCCGGACGGCATCCGGGCGATGCTGGCGGACCTGATGGGGCTGTTCGGGCGCGGTGTGCTGCGCCTGCCGCCCGTGACCGTGTGGGACGTCCGCCGTGCGGCCGAGGCGTTCCGGTACCTCAGCCAGGCACGGCACATCGGCAAGGTCGTCGTGACGGTGCCGTCGGGATTCGATCCGCAGGGGACGGTGCTGATCACCGGAGGGACCGGCGCGCTCGGCTCGGCGGTGGCCCGCCGGCTGGTGGAGCGGCACGGCGTGCGGCACCTGCTGCTGGCCGGCCGCCGGGGTGCCGGGGCACCGGGCGCGGACAGCCTGGTGGCGGACCTCACCGCACGGGGAGCCGAGGTGACGGTGGCGGCGTGCGACCTCACCGACCGCGCCGCGCTGGAGCACCTGCTCGGCTCGGTCCCGGCGGCCCACCCGCTGACCGGTGTCGTGCACACGGCCGGGGTGCTGGACGACGGCGTCCTCGGGTCCCTGACGCCCGAGCGGCTGGACACCGTCCTGCGCCCCAAGGCGGACGCGGCGCTGCGTCTCGACGAGCTCACCCGGGACGCGGACCTGGCCGCGTTCGTCCTGTTCTCCTCGACGGCCGGGGTGCTCGGCGGGGCGGGGCAGGCGAACTACGCGGCGGCGAACGTCGTCCTGGACTCGCTGGCGAGCCGCCGCCGGGCCGCGGGTCTGCCCGCCGTGTCCCTGGCCTGGGGGCCGTGGGAGGACTCCGGCAGCATGCTCGGCGGGCTCGGCGAGGTGGACCTGGCCCGGCTCGGCCGCACCGGTCTGGTGCCCCTGTCGGACGACGAGGGCCTGGAGCTCTTCGACGCGGCCGTCGCGGCGGGCGAGGCCGCCGTCGTCCCGGCCCGGGTGGACGTCCCGGTGCTGCGCCGGACGGCGGGCGACGAGGTCCCGTACATGCTGCGGGACCTCGCCAGGACACCGAAGCGGCGGGTGGGGCGTGCCGCGGCACGGCCCCCCCCGGCCCGCGGGCGGCGGTACCCGCAGGCCCCCC